>CAZWAL010000158.1:0-6435 GCA_964631905.1 uncultured Stakelama sp. | reverse complement strand
GTATCCTCGCTGAAATCCTCATGCCCCGGCGTATCGAGCAGGTTGAAGGTGATGCCGTCTTTCTCGAACGTCATCACCGAGGACGTGACGGAGATGCCGCGCTGCTGCTCGATCTTCATCCAGTCCGATCGCGCGCGGCGGTTCGCCCCGCGCGCCTTCACTTCGCCCGCCAGATGGATGGCGCCGCCGAAATAGAGCAGCTTTTCGGTCAGCGTGGTCTTGCCGGCGTCGGGATGGGAAATGATCGCAAAGGTGCGACGGTCGTTGAGCTGGGTCATCGCGGGCGGAGTACGCGGGCAGCGCTGCCAAGTCGAGAGTGTCCCCCCTCAGCGCGCCTTCTTTGCCTTGCCCTTGCGCTGTTCGCGTTCGATTTCGACCGCGCGCGAGAAGCACGCCAGCACATCGGTGGCGGGGTGATTTCGGGCCAGCCTGCGCAGGCGAAAATTCACATGCGCCATTTGCTGGTAATAGCGGGTGAACGCGCTGTTGATCGTCGCCCCGGCCACCGCCCCGACAATGGGGGCTGCGCGCGTCAGGACGCCTTCGCTCAGCGCCTTGCCGAACTGCGGCACAATTGCGCGGATCGTGGCAGATACCGACTGGTGGCTCAGCGCAATCCGCCCCGCCCATAACCCGGTATCGAGGCTGTCGTCGTCTACCAGCGGACCGCCTGTGCCGAACACGGCAATGCACTGCGCCCGCACCTCCGGATCATCGAGATTTTCGCCATAGCTCGCGGCGATCGCCTGAATCGATCGCAGAATCAGCGTCGTGGTGATCGCAAGATCGGCGAGCGTTGTCGCGATGCCCCCTGCCCCGCCAACCGCACCGGCAACCCCGGTGGCAAAGCGGTAAAACCCCTCGCGTGTGTTAACTATTTGTCGCCGCTTGCGGCGTCGACCGCCTTGCGAGGTGTATGCAATCGCATAGGCCTGGCGCAGTGCCAGATCGACCACGCCCTGTAGTTTGTCCTCGAAATTATCGGGCAACCAGTCGATCAGCTGATCGGCGCTTTCGCCCGCTTTTGCGGCAAGCGATAGCAGCCATCCCCCGGCATCCTCATGGATGTCGGCGATTTTCATCAACTCGGCAAGTTCGCGCTCGGTAAAGGCCGCGCAGGCATTTCCCGAATCGATATCGGCCATTGCGCTTCCCTTCGCGCGAAACCTATCGACCTTGGGGGGGATGGCAAGCATTTGCGTTAACCATGTCGGGTAACGTCATCCCGAAATGGTCACCCGCATTTCGGCCTTATACTTCTCCCCGGGGTCAAGCGTGATGACGCCGGGCTTGTCGCGAAAGTCGCCCTGATAGCCGACCGGATCGGCAATGCCATGCCACGGCTCGATGCACAGGAACTGTGCGCCGGGCTTGGTCCAGATGCCGAGCCGGGGCGTATCGGGGAAGGCGATGTCGAGCTGTGGGCCGCCAGCACCACCCGTGACACTGCCATAAGTGAGGCGCTGCGAGCGGATGGGGTTCCAGATCAGCGCGTCATGTTCGAACAGCGCATCGTTCAGGGCGAGCCGGTTGCCGAGCACTGGCGTCGGCCGGTCCTCCGCGATCAGTCCAGCCTCGTTCAGCCCGCGGACGGGGTCAGGCTCGTCAGTCTCAAATGTGATCGCGTGATCGGTCTTCGCGGCACCGCCGGGCAGCGGCCAGGCAAAGGCGGGGTGCCAGCCAAAACTGAACGGCATCGGCACATCACCGTCGTTGCCGATCTTCGCAGTCATGATCAGCGTGGCGCCATCGATCGCAAAACCGATTTCGAGCAGGAAGGCGAAGGGAAATGCCTCCCGCGTTGCCCCATTGTCCGTCATACGGAACAGCGCGCTTGTTGGGGTCAGGTCGACTGGGTCGAACATCGACCGCCGGGCAAAGCCGTGCTTTTCCAGGCGGTAGGAATTACCGTCGAGCCAGAGCACATCATCGTTCAATCGCCCGACGATCGGGAAAAGAATTGGCGCCCGCCCCGCCCAGAACGCTGGATCGGCATCGGTCATATACTCCCGCCCCTGCGCATCGCGCAGTGCCGAGAGTTCGGCCCCGAACGGGTTGATCGAGGCCCTTAGCGCCGAAGAGCCGATCTCGATCATATCACCGTCGCTCATGAACGCTCCCGTTGCTGCACGCGCTGCCAGGCAGCGATGATCGCATCGACGCTGATATCCGCTTGCGCCATCGTTGTCGCGATCGAGCTGACAGAGCAGCGCATCGCCCAGACCCCGCGCCACTGCGTGGTGCCGAGGAAGGCGACCGCATCCTCCTGCACCTGACGGACCGTTGCCAGCGTCAACCGATCATCGCCATTGCCGTCGCCGAACCGCACCATGAACTGGTTGAGCATCACGGGGGTGAGGAGAGTGATCCCAGGTACCGCATCAAGACGGGCAGCCATGTGTGCGGCAATCCGGCAATGTGCTTCGACCATCTCGGCAATGCCTGCACGGCCAAGCTGGCGGATCATCGCCCAGGTCGAAAACCCACAAGCCCGGCGTGATAATTCGGGTACAAAGGTTGACGGGTCGCGATCCGATCCCTCGGCCGGCGGCAGATAGCTCGCCGAAATCGCCATCGCTCGGGCATGCGCTTCGGCATTACGTACGATCGCGAATCCGCCGTCATACGGGGTTTGAAGCCATTTATGCCCGTCGGTCGCCCAGCTATCGGCTAGCTCGACTCCAGCAGTCAGGCCCGCGCGTGCCGGTGCGGCCTGCGCCCAGAGGCCGAACGCCCCATCGACATGCAGCCATGCACCCGCCGCGCGCGCCATCGGGGCAAGCTCGGTAAAGGGGTCGCACGCACCGGTGTTGATCTGCCCGGCCTGGGCGATCGCGATCACCGGTCCTTCGGCCTCCTCAAGCGCCCGCTGGAAATCGGCGGGCAAGATCCGCCCCAGTGAATCGCTTTCAATGGTGCGAACCCGCTTGGCGCCCAGGCCGAGATACTTCAGCCCGGAATAGACCGTGGCATGGGCATCGGCACCGATCAGCACGGTCACCGGCGGCGCGCCGAACAGTCCGTCCGCCTCGACATCCCACCCTGCGCGGCGCAGCATTTCGCCGCGCGCTGCGGCGAGGCAGACGAAATTGGCGACCGTCGCACCGGTGACGAACCCGACCGATGCCTCCGCCGGCAGGCCGAGCAAATCGAGCAACCAGCCGGCCGCGATGTCCTCCACCGCCGATGCGGCAGGGGCGGCCACGGTGTTGGCGGCATTCTGCCCCCAGGCGCTCGTCAACCAATCGGCGGCGACCCCAGTAGGATGGCTGTTGCCGATCACCCAGCCAAAGAAGCGCGGGCCGGTTTGGGCAGGAATGCCCGGGCTGGCGCATTCAATCAGCTCAGCGAGGATGGCCTGCGCATCCCCGCCGGTTTCAGGCGTGGGTGCGGCGAAGGCGTCGCGAATCGCGGCATAATCGGCGACCGGCGTATGGTCGGCGTCAGCAACCGTGCGGCGATACTCTATCGCCACCTGCGCTGCATGCGCCATCGCCGCGAACGACCGTTCCATTGCCTTGTCTCCGTCCGGATGTCGATGGTCCAGACGAGTAGCGATGCCGCAGCGGCCTCGCTACCCGATGCTTGCTGCCAACTCACCCTCTCAGGCTTGCCCCCAGCTTGGCCGCCGCGGTGACCACCTTATCGGCGACTGCTTTCAGATCGTCGTCGGTGAAGCTCTTGTCACCCGGCTGGAGCGTAATCTCGATCGCCAGGCTCTTCATGCCCGGTTCGACGCCGGTGCCGGTGAACACATCGAACAGCCGCGCTGACGTAATCGCTGCCTTGTCGGCACCCTTCACCGCGCGCACGAGCGAATCCGCGGCGAGCGCATCGGGCACGAGGAACGCGAAGTCGCGCGTCACGGCCTGCAGCGCTGGCGGGGTGAAAGCGGGGCGCATAAAACCGTTAGATCGCTTCGCCGGGATGGCATCGAGGTACAGCTCAACCGCGGCGACCGCGCCATCCAGATCGAACGCCTTCAGCGTTAGCGGGTGGAGCATACCGAACGCGGCGAGCACCGTTTTCGGCCCCAGCCGCAGCGTGCCCGACTGGCCGGGATGCCAAGCCGAACCAGCCTCTCCCATCACCTGCAGATTATCGACCGGGGCACCGGCCTCCGCCAGCAGTGCCAGTGCCTCGGCCTTTGCATCGAAGGCATCGAAGGCCTGCGCCTTGCCGCTCTGCCAGCCGCGCGCGCGCTTGTTGCCCGCAAGTACCACGCCCAACGTCGGCCGCTCGGCATCGGCGAGGTAGCGACGGCCGATTTCGAACAACCGCACACTCGCCGCCCCGCGCTTCAGGTTGCGCTCGGTTGCCGCCAGCAGGCCCGGCAGCAACGCTGGCCGCATCACCTTCAGCTCTTCGCTGATCGGGTTGGCGACTCGCCATTCGAAATTGGCATCGCTTCGGAACGGCGCTGCCTGCGCGTCCGAAATGAAGCTCCACGTTACCGCCTCGTTCAGCCCGCGCGCGGCGGCCGCCCGGCGGACGCGGCGTTCGAGCTTTTGCTCGGGCGTGGCGGTCGGCTGGGCGACACCGGGGGTGCGCGGCAGCGGAGTGGAGGGTACCTTGTCGATCCCCTCAATCCGGATCACTTCCTCGACCAGATCGGCGCTGCCGTCGACATCGCGCCGCCAGCTTGGCGGGGTGACGTGCCAGTCGGCGCTGACGGTGAAGCCGAGCGATTCAAGGATAGCCCTCTGCCGGTCTGCCGCTATCGCCAGGCCGCCCAACGTTTCGGCGCGGGCGGGATCATAGGCGATCGTGCGGCTATCCAGTGGCGGCGTGCCCGCGCGGGTCACGCCGCTTGGGGTGCCACCGCAATGCTCGGTCACCAGCCAGGTCGCAATCGCCAGCCCGGCGTCGAGAAACGCCGGATCAACGCCGCGTTCGAAGCGGGTGCGCGCATCGCTGGTCAGCATCAGCTTCTGGCCGGTGCGGGCGATGCTTTCCGGGTCGAAATAGGCGCATTCGATCAGCACATCGGTAGTCGTGCCCGAAACGCCGGTTTCCTCGCCACCCATGATGCCACCAATGTCGTGCACCTTCTCATCATCGGCGATGACGGTCATGGTTTCGTCGAGCGCATAGGTTTTGCCGTTCAGCGCCACGACGCTTTCGCCTGTTACCGCTTTGCGCGCGACAAGCCCGCCGACCAGCTTGGCCTGATCATAGACGTGCAAGGGGCGCCCCAGATCGAACATCACGAAATTGGTGATGTCGACCAGCACTGAAATCGGCTTTTGCCCGATCGCCTTTAGCTTGGCCTGCATCCAGGGCGGGGATGCGACGTTGGTGACGCCCGATACGGTGCGCGCATAGAAGGCAGGGCAGCCAGCGGCGTCTTCGGTGCGCACATCGGGGCCGGGTCCCTCGCCAGCGAGATCGAGCACCGCACCGCGATACACTTCGGCTAGTGGCTTCAGCTTGCCCAAACCGCCCGCCGCCAGATCGCGCGCAATGCCGCGTACGCCCATGCAATCCTGCTTGTTGGGGGTGACGGACACGTCGATCACTGGATCGGTAAGGCGCGCATAATCGGGATAGGCGGTGCCGATCGGCGCATCGTCGGGCAATTCAATGATGCCGTCATGCTCATCGCCCAGCTCGAGCTCGCGGCTCGAACACATCATGCCGTTCGATACGACGCCGCGAATTTCGGCGACCTTCAGCACCATACCGTTGGCGGGCACCGTGGCGCCGGGCGATCCGAACACGCCGACCAGCCCCGCGCGCGCATTGGGCGCACCGCACACGACCTGCATCGGGCCGTCACCTGCATCGACCGACAACACCTGCAGCTTGTCCGCCTGCGGATGGCGTTCAGCGCTGAGCACCCGCGCAACGCGAAACGCGGCAAGCTTCGCGCCGGGGTTCTCGACGCCCTCGACCTCGAGCCCGATCCGCGTCAGCGCGAGCACGATCTCGTCGAGGGTAGCGTTGGTCTCCAGATGCTCCTTGAGCCAGCTCAGCGTGAACTTCATGCCCCTACTCCCCCGGACAATGTGGGCACGTCGAGGCACGAGAAGCCATAATGCTTCATCCAGCGCAGATCGCCGTCGAAGAAGGCGCGCAGATCGTCCATGCCGTATTTCAGCATCGCCAGCCGGTCGATCCCGCAGCCGAACGCAAAGCCTTGCCATTCATCGGGATCGAGCCCGCAGGCGGCGATCACCTTGGGGTGGACCATGCCGCTGCCCAGCACCTCCATCCAGCCGCCATTCTCCGCATCGCCGCTGCCGCCGATCACGCGCTTGCCGTTCTGGATCGTGAAGCCGACATCGACTTCGGCCGATGGCTCGGTGAACGGGAAGTAGCTGGGGCGCAGGCGGAGCACGACATCTTCGCGCTCGAAAAACGCCTTCAGAAACGTCTCGAGCGTCCATTTGAGATGGCCGAGCGTGATGCCCTTGTCGATCACCAGCCCTTCGA
>CAZWAL010000157.1:0-6447 GCA_964631905.1 uncultured Stakelama sp. | reverse complement strand
CGTCGCCGTCACCGACATAGCGGACCGTTCCCGAAAACTGCTGCCCCGGCTGAGATGGCAGGCGACCTTCGCAGGGGTCCGCCCGGGCGGGCGTCGCCATTACCGAGAAGGCAAAGGCGCAGAGGACGAACGCTGGTGGGCTCAGCACACGGCGCGCCGCAATCATGCGGGATCCTCGGGCGCGGGAATCGTCAGGCCATAATCGGCCTTCAGCATATCGACGATACGAACCAGGGCGCGGTGAATGCTCAGCTCGTTGGCGCCGAATTTGTAGTGGCCGGTGATCAGCGCTTCGGGCTCGAGATCATCGACGCGCGCCTTGCGCTTCTCCTCCTTGCCGTCGCGGATGTATGTGACAGGGTATCGGAACGACCGTCCTTCGCCCTCCCAGACGCCCCAGGCGCTGTAGTTCTGGATGTTGGCATTGTAGCACTCCGAACCGATGATCGCCTCCATCCGCACCAGGATGTCGCGAATGGGACCGACCTTGGCGCGGGTGCGCTGAACGTAGCGATAGCCCTCGATCGCCTGTTCCACCGTCTCAAGCTGCATGGCGAACCAGTCATGCTCGGCGGCGGCCTTGCGTTTGTGTTCGGCAATGAAGTCGGTCGGGACGTCATCGGGCGCGAGGGCGGCTAGGGCTTTGAAGGCCTCGACCTCCTCCGAGACAAAGCCGTAAATCTCTTCCCAGGTGGTGTGGTATTCCTTCGCCTCCGTGAGGATCGCCGGCTTGTGGTCCGCAGCCTCCCCGTAATCTAGGTCGTCCAGCCCTCGGTAAGCGGTGGTCTCCGCGTCGATTGTATACTGCTGCATCTCCCGATCCCCCGGCCATTCCTCGCGGGCGACGCGCTTGATCTCGGTCAGGATTGCGGAAGGAATATCGTCAGCCATATCGGTTCTTACTCATGCGTTTATCGACAGCCATGCGCGAGCGATCATGGCGTTGGTGTCACTTCGAGCAAGAGATAGTGTAGCGAAGTCGTCCCATCCGCCCACTGGAACTGGTAGTCGCGCGCTAACGTGATGGGCGGACCGAAGTCTCCGCCAGTGTTGTAAGTCAGAGTCTTTCCAGCCTGGTATGTCGCCCCATTGCGAAAGTCGAAATCGCTGGTCGCAAGGGAATACACCTCGTTGCTGACGTAGTGCAGGTGGTCGGTCGCGACGATCATGAAGCCGACATCCGCGACGTCACCACAACTTTCAAGGCGCGCAATGTCTTTGAAGACCTCGTAGCGATTGTTGGGTTCTCGATGGTTCTTCCGCTTGAAGAACTTGAGCTCGATCGCGCATCGCCACTGTCGACCGTCATCGTCAGTGAGCCGGAACCACACATCGATGCGGCCGCGCTTGCCGCCGGCGCCGCGTAGAGGCTTTTCCAGCTCAACCGAGAAGGTCTCGCGCTCGCTGGTGATTTCGAGATCGGCAGCAGTGGCGATGATCCTGCCAAGGTGGAGTTGCAAGGTCGCTTCGCTTTCACACTGCACCCGACCGCCCGCTATCTGGCGGAAGAGGGTCGGAACCGACAGATTCACGATGGTGCGCAGGCGTTGAACGGACATAGCCTCGTCGATACTCCAGGTTGGCAAAATGTTGAGTCAGCTATTCCCATATGTTGTTCGTCGAGCAAGATGTTCTATAAAGGTTCCGCTATCGAGGGAGGACGTTGTTGGCCGAGATTCTTTTGAATGAGCAGGCAATCGCGCCCGGCGAACCCTATTTCGCGGTCTACGTGGACCGTCCTACAGGCGCTGGGCAATCGATCGTCGCCGAACTTGAAATGAACCTGGTTGGTCCGGTCACAGCCCAGATGGCGAAGCCACGCAGGCTCAGCGGCTTCGAGCTCCCCGCCCTCGAATTGATGCATAAGGCAAAACAGCGAGCGGCCGAGCAAGGTGTGATGAAGATCCTGCTGGTTGATCCGCAGGGGCTTTTGAGTTTGGCGCGGATCAACCGCTATGATCACGGTTAAACCAATGCGTCGCCACGGCGAGGCTGGGGAGCCGCCGCGCCGTGCGTCGCGGGACTGACCTGCAGCGAACCATCCGGATCGCCGATTTCGAGCTACCGCGCGGCGCGGTGCCGATCGAGACCCTTATGGCGATGCCCCGCGAAAGCTGGGAGCACCTGCGTACCCAGATCAACATTCGGCGTCAGGAGGCTCCGAATACGGCATTGGCGCGGTGTCGACTTTGCGAAGGCGGCGTGTTCATCCGTGCGCAGGCGGTGGATGGGGATCATGTTCCGTTTTACGCCCATTTTCCCGATAGTCCGCCGACTTGCCCTTGGTACGATGGCGGCACCCTCACGCCGGACGACGCGCGTGCCGCGCAATATCAAGGCAACCAGGAATCGGCGCTTCATCGCCAGCTCTGTCAGGTTATCGAAGCGGTGGCGAAGGCTGATCCACGATGCAAAGCGTCAGCGATCGATACCTACCTGCGTCCTGCCATCCACACTCGTGGCCGCTTTCCAGACATTTTCCTCGATATGGGCGACTTGGGTCGCTTTGCGCTCGAAGTGCAGCTTTCCAAGCCGTTCGCACCCGAGATCGCAGCCCGGCATTTGCACTATGAGCGCGAGGGCGTGCGGCTGATCTGGATTTTTCGGCGCCTCGACGAGCCGTTGCCTCAAGGATTCCATGACGTCATCACGATGCAGCGCGGGAATGCCTTCATCTTCGATGACGACGCGCAGGCCGCATCCGTCGCGAGCGGTACGCTCGTCATCAAATGCCTTCTCGAAGATGGCAAGGGCAGCTACCTAAAGCCGAGGCTCGTCGGTCTTGACGATCTACAGACCAGTTCGGGTAGGTCAGCTTTCGTCGAAGATCGACGCAGCGAACGGCTGGCGACCTACTGCCGTGAGGTTCGCAATCGCTGGTGGAAGGCGTTCCAGCAGGCGCAACGCGATAAGCCTGCCTCGCCGTTTTATAGCGAGAGCTTTGCCCCCGCATGGGCCTCGGTCCGCGCGCACGTTCCGGACCTATCGGCTTGGAGAGATGCGTATTGGGCTACCCATGCGGATAAGGGCCAGGCGCATCTCGCCAGCCTGTTCGCGATACTCTGTTCGATCGCGCATAGCGCCGCTCAGGACTCCGACGTCGTTTATATCACCCGCCATTCCGGGGACGGCGCTCTCCTGGCAATGCTGAATAGCAAGGTCGGCTCAGCAGCCTTTGCGCCCTATGCAGATATGATCCTGCAGTTTCTGGGCGTAACCCGCGCGGCTGCCCTTGGCGAACGCACATCGCTTCAGAAAATCGTCCGCAATGCACGGGAGACGCATGACCAAGTCACGATCGATCACCCCGTGTGGAAGGCTGTCGTTCGGCTTTTCCCCGAAGCGCTCGATGGTGTGGTACGCGCAGAATTGATCGACTTGGCGCAACTGCCACGCTGGGCGGATCCTAGCTCTGGCCCTCAGGCGCTCGGATGAGAGGCCGGTGTTGGCGTCGGATCGGAGTACGGATTGCAGAGCTCTTCGCGCGATGAAGCGCGTTGCATTTCGGTCGTTCGACGGTATTTTTATCGACGCCCCGAGATGCATGAATCGGGTCAGACAGCCTCATAGTCTGTCCGATAGAAGACGATACATCGCGAAGAATGCATGTCGCGAACGGTGGCCGATTTATCCTGAAATTTCCGAAGCGTAGCTTTTTGCCAGATTCCCTGACGGTAGTTTTTCCGCGAAAATATTTTTTATGGTTCTAAATCAAATAGATGGGTTAGGCCCGAATAATCGAGTGGGAATAAGACTCAGAAGAAACCACGGCCAGCGACGCCTCAGGCGCGCTACCCAGCGGGGAACAGGGACGCACTTTATGCTCCCGTTACGCCCCTGCCCGGAAACTGCCCGCGCAACCTAACGCGGGTCTGCCCTAATCAACGGCCTCGACAACCAAAGGCCGTCCCCATGCCCACCGATCTGATTCTCGGCGCGATCGTCGCGTTCGTCGTCCTCGCCTATCTGCTCGCAGTGCTCGCACAGCCCGAGCGGTATTGAGGGAGGCCGCAGCATGACACTTGCTGGCTGGGGCATGATCCTGCTGTTCACCGCGCTGCTCGTCGCGCTGGCAAAGCCTGCGGGGAGCTGGCTCTACGCGCTCTATGGCCGCGAGAGCCTGCCGTTTGGTGGCGTGGAGCGAGCGATATATCGGATCGCCGGGATCGACGCGAAGGCCGAGCAGGGCTGGGTCGGCTATGGGGCCTCGGTGATGGTGTTCAACATCGCGGGCATCGCGCTGCTGTTCGCCATCCTGAAGTTGCAAGGCGTGCTGCCGCTCAATCCGCAAGGATTTGCCGGCGTCGAGACGTTGCTCGCGTTCAACACCGCCGTCAGTTTCGTTACCAATACGAACTGGCAGAATTATGCGGGCGAGGCGACGCTGTCGCACCTGTCGCAGATGCTGGGGCTGACGGTGCAGAATTTCCTGTCGGCCGCCACCGGGATTGCCGTCGCGTTCGCGTTCATCCGCGGTTTCGCGCGGCGGGAGGCGGCGGGGATCGGCAATTTCTGGGTCGATGTCACGCGCGTCACACTTTATCTGCTGTTGCCTGTCTCGGTCGTGCTTGCGCTTGTCTATGTCGCCCTCGGTGTGCCGCAGACCTTTGCCGCTTCGGTGACTGCAACGACGATGGAGGGCGGCCGCCAAGTGATCGCGCTCGGCCCGGTCGCGTCGCAGTTGGCGATCAAGATGCTCGGCACCAATGGCGGCGGCTATTTCAACGTCAACTCGGCGCACCCGTTCGAGAACCCCTCGGCGCTGGTCAATTTCATCCAGATGCTGTCGATCTTCGTCCTCGGTGCCGGGCTGACGCTCACCTTCGGCAAGGCGGTCGGCGATGTGCGCCAGGGTTGGGCGCTGCTCGCGGCCATGGTGGTGCTGTTCCTGATGGGCGTCGCCGTCACTTACGGGGCGGAAGCCGGGGGTAACCCCATCCACCAGGCGCTGGGCGTCGCCGGCGGCAATATGGAGGGCAAGGAAGTCCGCTTCGGTATTGCAGCGACGGCCTTGTTCGCGGTGGTGACGACGGCAGCATCGTGTGGTGCGGTGATCGGCATGCACGACAGCTTCATGCCGCTCGGTGGATTGGTAACGATGTTCAACATTCAGCTGGGCGAGATCGTCATCGGCGGCGTCGGTGCAGGGCTGTACGGCATGCTCGTCTACGCCATTCTCGCGGTGTTCATCGCCGGGCTGATGGTGGGCCGCACACCGGAATATGTCGGCAAGAAAATCGAAGCGCGCGAGATGAAACTCGCCGTCATTGCCATCGCCATCCTGCCGCTGATGATCCTGGGGCTCACCGCGATCGCCAGCGTGACCGACGCCGGGTTGGCCGGTCCGCTCGCCAAGGGGCCGCATGGGTTCAGCGAGATCCTTTACGCTTTCACCAGCGCGGTCGGGAATAATGGGTCGGCATTCGGCGGGCTGACGGGCAACACGCCCTTTTACAATCTGCTGCTTGCGCTGGGCATGTTCGTCGGGCGGTTCGGGGTGATCCTGCCGGTGCTCGCGATTGCCGGTGGGCTCGCGGCTAAGCGGTCGATCCCGCCCGGCGCGGGGTCGTTCCCGACCACCGGCGGGCTGTGGATCGGGCTGCTCGTCGCCGTGATCCTGATCGTCGGCGGACTCACGTTCCTGCCCAGCCTCGCGCTCGGCCCGATTGCCGACCAGGCGCAGGTCGCCGCCGGCACCCTTCATTGAGAGACGCTCAGATGTCTGACCAAGTTTCGCTGTTCACCGGCCCGCTGATGGCCGCCGCCGCCCGCGATGCCTTTATCAAGCTCGATCCGCGGATGCTGATCCGCAACCCGGTGATGTTCGTGACCGCAATCGTCGCGACACTGTCGACCGTGCTGCTGATTAAGGGCGTCGCCACAGGCACCGGCAATCCCGCGTTCGAAGGCCAGCTGGTATTCTGGCTGTGGCTGACGGTGCTGTTCGGTAATTTCGCTGAAGCGCTCGCCGAGGGGCGGGGCAAGGCGCAGGCGGCCAGCCTGCGCGAGACCAAGGCTGAGCTGCGCGCCAAGAAACTGATCGGCGTGGCGGACGCATGGGAGCTGGTGCCGGCGAGCGCGCTGTCCGTGGGCGATGTCGTGCTGGTCGAAACCGGCGATCTGATCCCGGCGGACGGCGAAGTCGTGGCCGGCGTCGCCTCAGTCAACGAAGCCGCGATCACTGGCGAGAGCGCACCCGTGATCCGCGAGGCGGGTGGCGACCGATCGGCCGTGACGGCGGGGACGCGCGTGATTGCCGACAGCATCCAGGTGCGCGTGACGGCGGCGGCAGGCCAGGGCTTCCTCGATCGCATGATCGCGCTGGTCGAAGGTGCGAGCCGCCAGAAGACGCCCAACGAAATCGCGCTGACGATCCTGCTCGCGGGGCTGACGCTCATCTTCCTGATCGCGGTCGGCACGCTCCCGGCCTTTGCATCTTATGCAGGT
>CAZWAL010000156.1:0-6449 GCA_964631905.1 uncultured Stakelama sp. | reverse complement strand
GCGGATGAAGAAGCTGCAGGACGACGTGAACGCGGTGAAAAAGGGTGATGAAGTGACCACCGCCGGCGGCATCGTCGGCAAGGTTATCAAGGTCGATGACCGGATCGTCGAGGTGGAGATTGCCACCGGCGTGAAGGTGAAGGTCGTCAAGGCAACGCTGGCGGCAATCGCGCCGAGCGGCGCCGGCAAACCCGCGAACGACTGAGCGCACCGATGCTCGATTTCCCGCGCTGGAAGATAGCTTCGATCCTTGGCCTGCTGGCGGCGCTGATGCTGCTCGCGGTCCCCAGCTTCGTACCGGAACGCTACACGAAGGATCTGGGTGTTTCGCTGCCGCGGATCAACTTCGGGCTCGATCTGGCAGGCGGCAGCTATCTGCTGCTCGAAGCCGATACGGCCGATGTCGCCGCGTCCCGGATCGAGCAGATGCGCGATACCGTGGCGACCGAAATGCGGCGCGGGTCACCACGCATCAGCATCGGCGATATTTCAACGCGTGGCGGCAAGCTTAGCTTTTTGCTTCGCGACGTGACGCAGGTCGATGAAGCCCGCGAACGGCTGTTGCCGCTGACGAATGGCGCCGGGTTGACCGGCCAGCGCGACTGGACGATCGAGGTGGTCGACGGCCAGCGTTTCGTCCTGACCCAGACCCAGGCCGGGCTGACCCAAGCGATCGACACCGCAATGGCCGACGCAACCGAAGTCGTCCGTCGCCGCATCGACGAGCTCGGCACCCGCGAGCCGACGATCATCCGCCAGGGCAATAACCGCATCGTCGTGCAGGTGCCGGGCCTGCAGGATCCGCAGGCGCTGAAGGATCTGCTCGGCAAGACCGCGAAACTGGAATTCAAGCTCGTCGATCTGACCGCCGATCCGGCCGAAGTCGCCAAGGGCGCGGGCGGCAATGCCCCGGTCGGCAGCCAGATCCTCCCCTACACCGAGGGTGGCAGCTCGATCGCGGTGAAGCGTTCGGTGATCATTTCGGGCGATCAGCTGATCAACGCGGTGCAAGGCAATGATTCACAAACCAACGAACCCAATGTCGTCATCACCTTTGACAGCCAGGGTGGCCGGAAATTCGCGCGGGTGACGCAGGAGAATGTCGGCAAGCCGTTCGCGATCATCCTCGACAATCAGGTGATCTCCGCCCCCAACATCAACGAACCGATCCTTGGCGGCACGGCTTCGATCTCGGGTAGCTTCACGGTCGAAACCGCCAATCAGCTCGCGATCGCACTGCGATCGGGCAAATTGCCCGTGGCATTGAAGGTTGTCGAGGAACGCACCGTCGGCCCCGATCTGGGCGCCGATTCGATCCGCTACGGCATTACCGCGTCGATCATCGCAGCAGCCGCGGTGATCATCTTCATGCTCGTCACCTATGGCCGCTTCGGCGTCTATGCGAACATCGCCGTCGTCATCAACATCATGGTGATCATCGGGGTGCTGGCGCTGCTCAATGGCACGCTGACCTTGCCGGGTATCGCCGGGTTTGTGCTGACGATCGGCACCGCGGTCGACGCCAACGTCTTGATCAACGAGCGCATCCGCGAAGAGCGACGGCGCGGACGCAGCGTGATTCAGTCGGTCGAGCTGGGATACAAGGAAGCATCGCGCACCATCTTCGAAGCGAACATGACGCACGCGATTTCCGGCGTGATCATGCTACTGCTCGGCTCCGGCCCGGTGAAGGGTTTTGCGGTCGTCCTGCTGATCGGCATCGCGACATCGGTGTTCACCGCCGTCACGTTCACGCGCATGCTCGTCGTGCTCTGGGTGCGCAAAAACCGCCCCAGCGAAATCAACATTTGATCGGCGGATAAAGCCATGCGCCTGCTGAAACTCGTTCCCGACAATACCAATATCGGCTTTGTCCGCCTGCGTTACTGGGCGTTTGGGCTGACCGCGCTGCTGTCGGTGCTCGCGCTGGCGACGGTGTTCGTCTATAAACTGAACCTCGGCGTCGATTTCGTTGGCGGGCTGATGATCGAGGAAAAATTCCAGGCTGAACCCTCGCTCGATACGCTTCGCAGCTCGATCGACGCGCTCGAACTGGGTGAAGTGCGGCTGCAGTTGTATGACGACAAGCGCACCGTCGCGATCCGTCTGCCAGCGCCTGAATCGCAGGCAGCGGACGCCACCGAGGCCGTCGTCAAAAAGGTACAGGCCGCGATCAACAAGGATTACCCGACCGCCAAATTCTCGAAGCAGGATGCGGTATCGGGCAAGGTCTCAAACGAGCTGATCTGGAAGGGTGCAGCCGCTGTCGCACTCGCCGTGCTCGGCATCGGCCTGTTCGCGATCTTCCGGTTCGAATGGCAGTTCGGCGTCTCCACCGTCGTCGCCATCGTTCACGATCTGCTGATGACGCTCGGCTTTTTCGCGATCACGCAATTCGAATTCGATCTGAACATCGTCGCCGCGGTGCTGACGATCATCGGCTATTCGATCAATGACAAGATCGTGATCGATGACCGTATTCGCGAAAATATGCGCCGCTATCGCAAGATGGACATGCGCGAGATCATCGATCTGTCGGTCAACGAAACACTGCCCCGCACCGTCATGACCTCACTCACGATCCTGCTCGCGCTCGGCGCCCTGCTGCTATTCGGCGGGCATGTGCTGCGCGGCTTCACGGCCGCGATGATCCTGGGCATCGTGGTTGGCACCTATTCGTCGATCTATGTCTCGTCGTCGCTGCTGATCACGCTTGGCCTGCGTGCTGACCCCAATCTGGAAAAGGCAGCGGGCAAGACGAACATCGCCACCAACGCCGAACGCGTGGGACCCAAAGACCCCGTCTGATGCGGCTCGAACATGAATCCGCCCCCGATGGCCCGATTATCAAGGGGTTTTCGGGCGGCGGTTTTCGCATCGACGACAATGTCTACACCGCCCTGCTGCTGACGCCGGCGAGCGCGCATGGCTGGTCGCCGCCACCGATCGGCGACCTCGCGGAAAGCGATCTGGCGACCTTGACCGCGATCGAACCGCGCCCCGAATTCATCATACTTGGCACTGGTGTGGGGCTGGTCCACCCGCCGCGCGGGCTGGTGAACGCGCTTGATGCGCAAGGCATCGGCATGGAAATCATGGACAGCCGCGCCGCCGCCCGGGCGTGGAGCGTGCTGCGTCAAGAAGGGCGCTGGATCACAGCCGCGCTCTATCCGCTCGACCGCAGAGACAGTTGATCGGGACAGTTGATCGGGACAGTTGACCGCCAATTGCGGCTCGACGCGCCTCTCCGTCGGCGATAGCTTCAGGCGACAAAAACTACAGAGGAGAGAATTGTGAAGCTGTTTGCCGCATCTGCCGTGATTGCCGCCACCCTGTTCACTGCGTTTCCTGCCGCCGCAATTGCGCAGACCGCACCGGCGCCAGCCGCACCGCAGACCGCACCTGTTCCAGCACCGGCGCCGATCGTGCTGCGTGCGCCCGATTATGCGCAGGACGCCGATTGGCTCTGTCGCCCGGGCCGGAGTGATGCCTGTGCCGCAGATCAGACCGCAACAATCATCGCCGCGAACGGCAAGCGCACCATCGAACCGTTCGTGCCGGCAGCCGCGCCGAAGTTCGATTGCTTCTATGTCTATCCCACCGTCTCGCTCGACACGACGCCGAACAGCGATTTGAACGCAGGACCTGAGGAAAAGCAGGTCGCCGCCTTCCAGGCTGCGCGCTTCGCCAAGAATTGCCGCGTATTCGCGCCGCTCTATCGGCAGGTCACGCTCACCGCGTTGCGCGATATCATGACGGGCAAGGCCGTCCCCGCCGATCGGGCACTGGCCTATGCCGATGTGCGCGCTGCCTGGTATGATTATCTGCGCCGCGACAATCAGGGCCGCGGTGTGGTGCTGATCGGGCATAGCCAGGGTGCAGGCGTTCTGAAGCAATTGCTGATCGAGGAAATCGACCGTCGCCCGATCGCCGCACAGCTGATTTCGGCGATGCTGATCGGCACCAATGTCGGCGTACCAACCGATCGCGACTATGGCGGCGAGCTCAAGACGATCTCGCTGTGCCGTCAGGCAAAGCAGTGGGGCTGCATCGTCAGTTACGTCACCTTCCGTGCCGATTCGCCGCCACCCGCCAACAGCCGTTTCGGAGTCGTGACTCAGCCCGGTTTGGTGGCTGCCTGCACCAATCCCGCCGCCCTTGCAGGGGGCAAGGCGTTGACCGACAACTATCTCGGCGCGACCGGCGCAGGCATTGCCAGTGCCCCGCAGGGTCCCTGGACTGCAGACGGTGCGCCGGTGACGACGCCCTTCGTCAAGGCCCCCGGATTGCTATCGGCCGAATGCGTGTCGAACGGCAAGTTCCGCTATCTGGCGGTTACAGTGAACGCTGTGCCTGGTGACCCGCGTACCGACACGATTGTCGGCGACGTTTCCGTCGGCGGGCAGGTGCTCGCCGATTGGGGCCTGCATTTGATCGACATGCCGGTGGCGATGGGGGATCTGGTGACCCTGAGCGATACCCAGGCCAAGACCTGGCTGAAGCGTCCCGGCGCGCGCTGAACCACTAAGCCCGGGCGGCGACCAGCCGGCTAAGGTGCGCGTACAGCGCATCGGTGTTCGCCGCCCAGGTAAAGCTCTCTGCCCCGCGTCGCACCGTGGCGGGTTCGGGCGGATCGACGAGCAGCGCCGCGATCGCCTGCGCAAAGTCGGCGGGCTCACGCGCCACAATCCGCCCGAAGCGCGGATCGGTCACCACTTCGCCAGCGCCGCCCGCATTGGTAATGACGATCGGCGTACCGCACGCCAAGGCCTCGACCCAGGCATTGGCGAGCCCTTCGGACGACGATGCCAGTGCCATCACATCGGCCGCCGCGAGCAGCGCGGGCAGATCAGCATGCGGGGTGCTGCCGAGCAGACGTACGCGGTCCCCCAACCCCAGCCGCGCGATATCGGCAACCAGCGCAGGCCGTGCCGGCCCTTCGCCCGCAATCAGCAAATTGACGCCGGGTAAGTCGGCCACCGCGCGAATGACGATGCCATGCCCCTTCCGATCGATCAGCGCTCCAACCGACACGACCAGCGGACCCTCAATGCCAAGTGCGGCTTTGGCCCGATCGCGATCAGCAAGCGCAAATCGATCGAGATCGACGCCGGTGCGATGCACGGTGATGCGATCGCGCGGCATGCCGATCGCCGCCATGTCCTCGCGCATGGCGGCGGACACGGCCAGCAACCCGTCAGCGGCGAGGGCTGCGTCGCGCCCTGACGCCGCGGTCGGCCCCTTGCCCCAATGATGAATGTCCGCCCCGCGCGCCTTGATCGACACGGGCACACCGAAATGCCTGCCGAGCGCGATGGCGGCGGGGCCATCGGGAAAGAAGAACTCGGCATCGATCACGTCGAACGCGAAATCGCGGCGGATTGCCGTCAGCACCGGCACCAGCGCGCGCACCAGAATCGGCACATGCAACCGTCCGCCGATGCCGGGCACGGCCATGAAGCGGGGGCGACGCGTTGCCAGCCCCTTCCAATCCTCGGCCAGCGGGACCTGCGCAAAACCGCGGTAGCGCGGATGGGTCGACAGCGGCCAGGGCGGCACCCCGATTGGCGCGACGAGGCGCAGCGCAACATCGGGGTGAGCCGCCAGCCCAAGCGTCTGGCGTTCGACGAACACCCCGAAATTGGGGCGGGTCGCATCGGGAAACAGAGTCGACAGGGTGAGGACGCGAAGCATGTCGCCTGTTGCCATATCAGCCCGGGCGCAAAACCGGGTTAACGCGGGTTGGTCAACCGCCTGTCAGAGTCGCACCGCGCCCGGATAGGCAAACAGCACATCGCCGCCCGCCGCCACATCGACCAGCGTATCGCCGCTCAGCATCAGGCATTGCCCGGCCTGCCAGGGCACGTCATCGGCCATCCCGTGCCCGACAAGCGGGATCAGCCAGCCCGGCACATCCTCCCGCAAGGTGATGGCGTGGCCGCCAGCACCCCAGCGTTCGAGCACGAATTTAGGCCCTTCGGCGAGTATTGCGCGACCTTCCGCGACCACTCCCGGAGCGGGCGGCGCGACAAACGGCACCGCATCACTCACCGCGACACCTGCTTCAAGGTGAAGTTCGCGCGGGCGACCATAATCATAGAGACGATACGTCAGATCGACATTCTGCTGCACTTCGACCAGCGTGATACCTGCGCCGATCGCGTGGATCGTCCCCGCCGCCGAATAAAAATAATCGCCCGCCTTCACCGGTTTCCAGTCGAGCAGATCGACGATCGATCCGTCGAGCGCTGCTGACCGCAATTGCGCCTGTTCCATCCGCGCCAGCGTGCCGAGCGCGATGGTCGCGTCGGGCTCGGCATCCAGGATCAACCATGCCTCGTCCTTGCCGCGCGGATAACCTGCGTCGCGGGCGGCGGCATCATCGGGATGCACCTGCACCGACAGTTTTTCGCTGGTGAACAGATATTTGACGAGCAGATCGGGCACCA
>CAZWAL010000155.1:0-6464 GCA_964631905.1 uncultured Stakelama sp. | reverse complement strand
CGATCGAATCGCTTGGGTTCATCATCTTGAACTTGCTCTTGTTTTCGCTCCCGCCGCCCTTGGCCGCGACGTCGATCGAGACTTTGTTGCCCGGTACCATCTCCACGTGCAGCACGCTCGGCGTATTGTCGCGCGTGTTGCGGCGGGTGAAGGCCGGATCGGCGAGAATCGACGCGCGCAGCTTGTTCTCGGGGTTCAGATAGGCGCGGCGCACCCCCTCATCGATCACCTCCTGCAGCGACTTGTCGCTCTCCAGCCGGCAATCCTGCCCCCATTTAACGAAGACGGTGACGATGCCGGTATCCTGGCAGATCGGCCGGCGCCCCTCCGCACACATCCGCGAATTGGTGAGGATCTGGGCGATCGCATCCTTCGCCGCCGGGCCTTGCTCCGCTTCATAGGCCACGCCGAGCGCCCGGATATAATCCATCGGGTGGTAATAGCTGATAAACTGCAGCGCATCCGCCACGGTTTCGATCAGATCGGCTTCGCGGATAATCACGGTCATGTGCGGCCCCCGGGCGATATCGGTTTCGCCCTTCTCTTATCGGCGCGTATCGGTGTGGCCAAGCCGACAGAAATCTTTTGCATTTATCGTCGTTCCAAGCAGCTTGATAACCGAAGATAAACGCTCGCTGCGTTACGCGGTCGTCATGAATGACAGTAGGCAGAAAAAGAGGCCCTCGAAAGGCCCGCAACGCGGACTGTGGCAGGCCCTGGCGCTCCACAGTAATGTGACCGAAAGCGAGGCGATCAATTTTGCGCCGATGATCGCGCAGCTGAGCCTGGTCTGGACGGTCGCGTTCATGGTTCAGACGGTCGCGGCCGCCACCGTCATCATCTCGGCCATCCTCACCGAGCGAGTCGATCTCGTTCTGCGGGTGGCGCTGCAGGGTGGCGCGGTCGTCGCGCTGGGGTTGTTCGCGCTGATTATGCTGAAATGCCCGCCGATGCGGCTGTGGCAACCTCACCGGCATGTCAGGCTTGCGGTGGTCTATGGCGGCGCGCTTGGCGTTCTGCTGACCGGTCTGTTGTGGGAATCGAACGTGCTGGCAGCGGATCGGATGCAGCTTGCCTGCTTCATCGCGATACTGGGCGCGATGGGGGTGACGGCGATGGCGCTCCACCCGGTGCGTGCCGCGCTGCTCAGCTATGCCGCCACGACCGTGATCATGATCGCGGTCCATTCCGGCCCGGCCATCGGCACCTATATCGCCGGTGGCTGCCTGGTCTGCCTCGGCATGGCGACCCGGCGACTGGCGCTGATGGACAGCGAGCATGCGATCCACCGCACCCGCGACCAGGCCGAAGGCATGCTCGCAGCTCGGCTGGTGCATGAGTATGAAACGCAGGGCACCGGCTGGTTCTGGCAAACCGATCGCCAGGGGATCATCACTTACCTGTCCCCAAAGGTCGCAGCCGCGGTGTCCGCTCCCGATGAACCCGCGATCGGCCAGCCGCTGAACGTGATTTTCAAGATCGACAATGTCAGCCCCGGCACCGAACGTACACTGGGCTTTCACCTATCGTCGCGGACGGGCTTTTCGGATTATCCAGTCCGTCCGCTCGCGTTCGGCACGAGCGACAACTGGTGGTCGATGTCTGGCCGCCCGGTGATCGATGATCAGGGCAAGTTTCAGGGGTTCATCGGCAGCGGCAGCGATTTGACCGAGAAGCGCCGGTCCGAAGCCGAAATCACCAAGCTCGCCCTGTTCGACGGGCTCACCGGCCTTGCGAACCGCCAGCGGATGCGCGTCTCGCTCGATCAGACGCTCAATCAGCCGAGCAGCCAATATCGCCCCACCGCGCTGTTGCTGCTTGATCTCGATCGGTTCAAGGTGGTCAACGACACGCTTGGCCACCAGACCGGCGACGCATTGCTAAAGCAGGTTGCCCAGCGGCTGATGCGGACGATCGGCGATGCCGGGCTTGTCGGGCGGCTCGGCGGTGATGAATTCCAGGTCGTGCTGCCCGGCGAGGACAGTGTCGAGATGCTGTCTGATATGTCGCGTTCGGTGATTGCCGCGCTCTCGCAACCCTATGCGATTGACGGCAACACGATTTCGATCGGCTGTTCGATCGGTGTCGCGGTGGCCCCGCGCGACGGGGCTGATTCCGAAACGCTCGTCCGCAATGCCGATCTCGCGCTTTATGCCGCCAAGGCCGATGGCCGCGGCGTCCACCGCTTCTACCGCGAAGAGCTGCTCCACGGCGCGCAGAACCGCAAACAGCTGGAGGATGATCTGCGCCACGCGCTGGTCAAGAACCAGTTCCACCTCGTCTACCAACCCGTCGTCTGCACCGAAAGCGCGCGGATCATGGGGTATGAAGCGCTGCTGCGATGGGAACACCCGACCCGCGGCGGCATCTCCCCGGCTGATTTCATCCCGGTCGCGGAGGATTGCGGCCTGATCGAATCGATCGGCGAATGGGTGCTCCGCACTGCCTGTCTCGACGCCGCGAAATGGCCGCGCCATGTCCGCGTTGGCGTGAACGTCTCACCCATCCAGTTCGCCAACCCCGCGCTGCCCGGCATCGTCAGCAGCGCGCTGGCGAAATCGGGCATCGCGCCGGGTCGGCTCGAGCTGGAGATTACCGAAGGGGTGTTTCTCGACGAATCGGCATCGTCGGAGGCGATGTTCAAAGCACTGAAGGCGATCGGCGTTCGGCTGGCGCTCGATGATTTCGGCACCGGCTATTCCTCGCTCGGCTATCTGCGCAGCGCCCCGTTCGACAAGATAAAGATCGACCAGAGCTTTGTGCGCGGGGCGGCGATGGCTGGCAATCGCAACGCCGCAATCATCAAGGCGATCGTCACGCTGGCCAAGACGATGCAGATGGAAACCACGGCTGAAGGTGTGGAAACGCAGGACGAGATCGAGCTGATCCGCGAGCTGGGCTGCAGCCATATCCAGGGCTTCGTCTATGGTCGGCCGCTGCTGGCAGAGGATGTGATCAAACTGCTCGCCGATGGCGCGGGCATGGCGACCGCAACCGGCTATAAATCCAGCCGCAGCCAGCGCACCACCGTCATGCGCTCCGCTTTGCTCAGGATCGGCACGGTCGAGGGCGAAGTGCGGATCCGCAACATCTCCACCACCGGTGCGATGATCGACGGCATCGATTTCGGGAAAAACGCGGAGAACACCCCGCTGGAAATCGAAGTGATCGAAGGCCAGATGCTCGGCGCCCGCGTGATGTGGAACCGCGACGGCAAGGCCGGAATTGCGTTCGATCAGCCGTTCAATACGGATGTGCTGAACGCGGCGCTGGAATCGCGACTGGCGCGGCTGGCGGCGTAGGGGGCAGTCACGACCGGATAGGGTAGAGGCGCGGGCGGAGCCAATCCGGCGGCGGCATGGGCCTAGAGTACAAGGGTCTAGCGACATCGCCGCTCCCACGCCATATGGACGCGCCATGGCCCGGCTGCTCCTGTTCAACAAACCCTTCGGTGTGCTGTCGCAGTTTACCGACCGTGGATCGGCAACGATTCGGTCTACCTTGTCGGACTTCATTCACATACAGGGCGTCTATCCCGCCGGGAGACTCGACCGCGACAGTGAGGGCCTGCTGTTGCTCTGCGATGACGGACGGCTGCAGGCGCGCATTGCCGATCCGCGTTTCAAACTGCCCAAGACCTATCTGGTGCAGGTCGAAGGGGAGCCGCTGGAGCCGGCGTTCGAGCGCCTGCGTCAGGGCGTCCGGCTCAAGGACGGGATGACCCTGCCGGCCGAAGTGGTGCGCATCGACGCGCCCGATCTGTGGCCGCGCGATCCGCCGATCCGGGCGCGCAAGACCATCCCCGACAGCTGGCTGAAACTCACCCTGCGCGAAGGGCGAAACCGGCAGGTGCGCCGCATGACGGCAGCGGTTGGGCTCCCCACCCTGAGGCTGGTACGCTGGTCGATCGGCGATTGGACGGTCGCCGGAATCGCGCCGGGCACGTTCGCGGAGATTGCCGCCTAGGCGCCGAGCCAATCGCATTCAGGCATATGACCAGGACGTTTGTTTCCATGAATTATCGCCATTCCTTCCATGCCGGCAACAGCGCCGATGTCGTGAAGCACAGCCTGCTGATTGCGCTGGTGCGGGCCCTGCAGCTGAAACCGGCGGCGCTAACCCTAATCGACACCCATGCCGGCTGCGGGCTGTACGACCTTGGCGGCGCGGAGGCCGCACGCACTGGAGAGGCCGCGCAGGGAGTGCTGCAGGCCTTCGCCGATCCGAACCCCTTGCTGAACGATTACCGCGCCGCCGTTCAGGCAGTGAATTTGGGGAATGTAGGGAATTTGGAGACCGAGCCGCGCTTCTACCCCGGCTCGCCGCGCATTCTGGCGCAACTTTTGCGCCCGCAGGATGTGCTGATTCTCAACGAAAAACATCCCGAGGACGCCAGCGCCTTACGCGCGGCAATGCGCGACACACCCGCAGCCGTGCATGAGCGCGACGCCTATGAACTCTGGCTGGCATTGCTGCCGACCCGAACGCCACGCGGTGTGGTGGTGGTCGACCCGCCCTACGAGCAGACGGATGAACGCGCCCGTATCACCGCCACCCTGGCCGCTGCACACCGCAAATGGGCGCACGGCGTAACGGTGATCTGGTATCCGCTGAAGGACCGCGCCACGCATGGGCGGTGGAAGGAGCAGTTGCGCCGGCTCGGCATCCCGAAATTCCTGAGCGTCGAGCATTGGCTGTACGATGCCGATCAGCCCGGGATTTATAACGGCGCGGGGCTCTTCATCGTCAACCCGCCTTTTGCCTTCACGCAGGCGCTGCCGCCGCTGATCGAAACCCTGCGCACCGCCTTGGCACCGAAGGGGCATCGGGGCGAGATGACCGCAGTCTGGTTGAGCGATTGATATAGGGCGACATCATCCCCGTCCCCCCAAGGAGGAATTGCGGAGCGCGTCTTGAGCTGACCGATCTGCGCCCATCCCCAACGAAATATTTTTGTTTCTCGTTCGTTCTCTTGCCTTTCGGCAACCCCGCTTAAGTCCACGCGTCGCGCTTCCGCGCGCTCGTCGATGCCCGACGAACCGAATCAAAATAGCGACGAACCGAGTCCCTAATCTGTCATTTACTGTCTTGCGCACTGTCGCGATTGGGCACAATCTGTTGTGGTTGAGTTCGGGGGCGAGCCCAAGCACTGGTAGGATGATTGCCGCGAGTCCAAATCGCTGCACACCTATTTCACGCTTTCCCACGGTGGGGCCATGGCGAGGATGGACACTTTTTGTTCTCCTTCCGGCTCACCAGATGATAGCATGGGGGTTCACCCCCGATTCGAAGGGCGGATCGCAAAAAAGCGATTCGCAGCACGGGAGATGAGTCTGTGGATTTTAGAGATGGCCAGGAAGCGACCAACGATATGGCAACCAGTATGGCGGGCAGTGTGGCAGGCGATATGGCAGGCAACCTCATTGAGGCAGCAGCCGCCAATGCAGCCGCAGGCGTGGCCGCAACGGTGAAGAAGGCGAAAGCCGCAGCGAAGGTCGATTCCAAGTCGATCCGACCGCAGATCTTCCCGGTGGAGGTCGATCACAGCCGCGATGCGCTGCTCACCGATTTCGGCAAGGAAACGCTGAACGATCGCTATCTGCTGCCGGGCGAAAGCTATCAGGACATGTTCGTGCGCGTCGCATCCGCCTATTCGGATGATGCCGCCCACGCGCAGCGCATCTATGACTATATCTCGAAGCTGTGGTTCATGCCCGCGACACCCGTGCTGTCGAACGGCGGCACCGGGCGCGGGCTGCCGATCAGCTGCTATCTCAATTCCGTGCCGGACAGTCTCGAGGGGATTGTCGACACCTGGAACGAGAATGTGTGGCTCGCCTCGCGCGGCGGCGGCATCGGCACCTATTGGGGCAATGTGCGCGGCATTGGCGAGCCGGTCGGCCTGAACGGCAAGACCAGCGGCATCATTCCGTTCGTCCGGGTGATGGATTCGCTGACACTGGCGATCTCGCAGGGCTCGCTGCGGCGCGGCTCGGCGGCCTGCTATCTCGATGTCAGCCATCCGGAGATCGAGGAGTTCCTCGAAATCCGCAAGCCCTCGGGCGATTTCAACCGCAAGGCGCTGAACCTCCACCACGGCGTGCTGATCCCCGATGCGTTCATGGAAGCCGTGCGCGCCGGGGGAGAGTGGAACCTCGTCAGCCCCAAGGACGGATCGGTCCGCGGCACCGTGGATGCGCGCGCGCTGTTCCAGAAGCTGGTCGAGACCCGGCTGGCGACGGGCGAGCCCTACATCGTGTTCAGCGATCACGTGAACAACGCGATGCCCAAGCATCACCGCGATGTTGGCCTGAAGGTATCGACGTCGAACCTGTGCAGCGAAATCACGCTGCCGACGGGCAAGGATCATCTGGGCAATGATCGCACCGCGGTATGCTGCCTGTCGTCACTCAACCTGGAAACCTGGGACGAGTGGAAGGACGAAAAGGGCTTTATCGAGGATG
>CAZWAL010000154.1:0-6523 GCA_964631905.1 uncultured Stakelama sp. | reverse complement strand
TGCTGAAGCTGCAGACCTTCTTCACCGTCGGCCCCAAGGAAACCCGCGCCTGGACCGTGCATGTCGGCGCCAAGGCACCGCAAGCCGCAGGCGAAATCCATACCGATTTCGAAAAGGGCTTCATCCGTGCCGAAACGATCGCCTTTGCCGATTACATCGCGCTGAAAGGCGAAAGCGGCGCGCGCGATGCGGGCAAATTACGCTCCGAAGGCAAGGACTATGTGGTGCAGGACGGCGACGTGATGCTGTTCCGCTTCAATGTCTGATCATGACGGGAATGGCTGGCAGGCCGAGCCGCTAGCCGCTACCACCGCTGCGTGACGATCCGCCTGCTCCTTGCCGTGCTGCTTGCGCTCTTCGCCGTGCCGAGCATGGCGGCATCATGCCATGACGCGCCGGTCGAACCGCAGATGACGATGCACCACGGCGCGCACCGAGCCCCAGCCAACGAACCAGCCGAGCCCGAGCACCGGATGTGCCTCGGCTGCATTCCCCCATCGACCTGGCGGGGTGCCGTGATCGCCGCCGCCGTCGCGACCCCGCCGCTGCCGCGCGCGATTTTGATCCAGCCCTTCGTCGCCGGGCTTTCCGCCCCGCCTGCGCTGCCGCCGCCGCGACGGGGGTAATCGATAGGGCAGACCATGCCCGCTGCGATTATCCCTTTTCGAAAGCGTTTCGACATGAACAGATCAAGTTTGCTCGCGGCAATCGCCGTGGGCGCGTTGCTGCCGTCTTTGGCGGCGGCGCAGACGATGCCGGATATGCCGGTTCACGACCATAGCAAGATGCATCCGCCCGCGAAGTCCGACCCGGCGACACCCGCTCCCGCCCCCAAGGCGGAAGACCATTCCCAAATGGACCATGGCGCGATCGACCATAGCAAAATGAACCATGGGACGATGTCGCACGACACGATGGCCCCAGACGCTTACGTCACCGGTTCCGGCACGTCGCGGCTGCCGGGGAATGAGGGGATGCACGGGCTGCACTTCTCTGCCGGCGACTGGGCGCTGATGGCGCATGGCTTTGTCTGGGGTGCCTATACCGATCAGGGCGGCCCGCGCGGCGACAACTCAGGCTTCGTCACGTCGATGGCGATGCTGACCGCAACGCGACCGCTGGGTGACGGCGCCCGGCTCTCGTTGCGATCGATGCTCAGCCTCGAGCCTCTACTGGGTCGTCGGGGCTACCCCAATCTTTTTGCAACCGGGGAAACCGCTGACGGCGTGACGCCGTTGATCGATCGCCAGCACCCGCATGACCTTTTCATGGAACTTGCTGCGCGGATTGATGTGGATGCGGGAGTGGGCAGCGTGTTCCTTTATGCTGCGCCAGTCGGTGAACCCGCGATCGGACCGTCGGCCTTCATGATGCGGGCATCGGCGCGATACCAGTCACTGTCGCCGATCACGCATCACTGGTTCGACAGCACGCATATCAGCTACGGCGTCGTGACGGCAGGTTATAGCGCACCCCGTTTCCAGATCGAGGCATCGGCGTTTCGCGGGCGAGAGCCGGATCAGCTACGCTGGGATTTCGAGGCGCCTCGGCTCGATTCGTGGAGCGTGCGGGCGAGCTGGACGCCTTCCCCCGCCTGGGCGATGCAGCTCAGCCACGGCTTTCTGAAAAGCCCCGAGCAGCTGGAAGCCGATGGAAACGAACGGCGGACCACCGCCAGCGTCCATTACGGGCGCGGTGGCCTCGCCACGACGCTGGCCTTTTCGGCCAAGGGCAAGGGGCCCGCGCGCACGCTGACGGCATGGCTGGCCGAGGCGAACTGGGATGTCACCCGCCGCCACAGCCTGTTCGGGCGCATCGAGAATGTCGCCAATGACGAGCTGTTCCCCGACCGGGCCGATCCGCTGCACGACCGGCGATTTCGCATCACCAAAGCGGAGGGCGGCTATGCATATCGCCTGCCGCTTGCCGGGCCGTTCAATCTGGCGCTGGGCGGATCGGTGGCGGGCTATGCCTATCCGGCGGCTCTAGCGGGCGCCTATGGCACGGCACCGATCAGCTATACGCTGTTCACCAAGCTGTCGCTGGGGCATTGAGCGAGGGCAACGAAACGGGAAGTCCTGTCACATGATTGACTCAACCACGCGGCATAGCGCCGCCATGCGCTGGACTTCCCGATTTGCCGCCACGGCGCTTGCCGCGCTGCTTCAGGCATGCGTGACGCCGCCGGTAGATGCGCCGCGCCCCGCCACGGTGAGCGCCCCGGTCGAGGCGCGCGCGCCGGTGACGATCCTGATCAGCATCGACGGGTTCAAGCCCGATTATCTGACGCGCGGGGTGACGCCGAACCTGAATGCACTTGCCGCCGCAGGGATCAGCGCGTCGATGCGCCCGTCCTTTCCCAGCGTCACCTTCCCCAATCACTGGACGGTGGTGACCGGACTGCGCCCCGACCGGCACGGCATCGTCGGCAACCGGATGGAGGATGCCGCCCATCCCGGCATGACCTTTACCATGCAGAGCGAAGAACCGTTCTGGTGGACCCAGGCCGATCCGATCTGGATCACCGCAGAGCGCGCGGGCATCCGCACCGCGACGATGTTCTGGCCGGGTGCGAACATCAGCTTTAACGGACTGCGGCCGAGCGATTGGCAGCAATATGGCCATGACGTGAGCGACCGTCAGCGGGTCGATGCGGTGATCGACTGGCTGCGGCGCCCCGCCGCCACGCGCCCGCAGTTCCTGACGCTGTACTTCGATACGGTCGACAGCGCCGGGCACAGCAACGGCCCCGACAGCCCGAAAACCACCGAAGTTGTAGCTGAGGTGGACGCCGCAATCGGACGGTTGCGGAGCGAACTCGCCGGGCTCGGCCAGCCCGCCAATTTCATTATCGCCGCCGATCACGGCATGGCCGCGACCAGCCCGGACCGGGTGATCCGGCTCGATCAGCTGGTCGATCCTGCTAGCTTCCGCATGATCACCGGCGGCACCTATGCCGGGCTGGAACCCATCCCCGGCAAGGAGGCGGTGTTGAGCGCTGGCCTGATCAAGCCGCACCCCCATATGCAGTGCTGGCCCAAGGCGCAGATTCCCGCCGCGCTCCATTATGGCAAGCACCCGCGCGTGCCGAGCTTCATTTGTCTCGCCGAAATCGGCTGGCTGATCCTCGACAAAGCCCCACCACCTGACCGACCGTTGCGGGCGGGTGGCGCACATGGATATGATCCCGCTGCCCCTGAAATGGCGGCGCTGTTCATCGCCAGCGGCCCGGCGATCCGCGCGCAGGGCAAACTGCCGAGCTTCGACAATGTCGATGTCGCGCCGCTGCTCCGCAGCATTCTCGGACTGCCTGCGGACGATCGTCTCGACGGCGATGACAAACCCTTTCGCGCGGCGCTGAACAAGCGATAGCGCTTGCCAATCGTGCAGCCGCGCTGGAAACTGCGGGCATGATCTATTTCGAAGATATCGAGCCCGGCACCAAAGCCGCATTCGGCCATTATGCCGTCACCCGCGATGAGGTGATCGATTTCGCCCGCAAGTTTGATCCGCAGGCCTTTCATCTCTCCGACGACGCGGCGGCACAAACCCATTTCGGGCGGCTGTCAGCGAGTGGCTGGCACACCTGCGCGATGATGATGGCGATGCTGGTGGAGAATATGAAGACCACTGATCAGGCCGGGCTCGGCTCGCCGGGGCAGGATGAACTGCGCTGGTTGAAGCCCGTCTATCCGGGCGACACATTGAGAATCGAGACTGAAATTATCGACAAACGGGCGTCCAACAGCCGCCCGGAAATGGGGAGTTATCGCAGCAAAATCACGGTGCTGAACCAGCACGGCGAGGCGGTAATGACAACAATTGCGATCGGGTTGATCAGGACGCGACCAGCGTCCTGATCCTTTCCGGTCAGCGCGTCATGTCATCGGCGGCGCGGACCACCTCGAAAACCGCCATTGCCGCGACGGGGAACGCCGTAGTCACGCCATACCGGACGAATGTCCCGCCGCGCGCCGCGCCACACCTGGTTGCGCCCGATCCAGTAATTGCGCTGTACGCCGTTCCAGCGCACGCGACGGTTGGATCGGTCGAATACATAAATGCCGGTACCGGGGTAATAATAGTCGCCATACCAGCCCCAATAGGGATCTGCCCGGAAGCCGCCATAATAGGGATCCCAGTTTGCGCCATAGCCAGCGGAGAGCCCGGAATATCCATAGCCTTGCGAACATGAGGAAAGGGCGAGGCCGGCAGCAACCATCAACGCGGCGGCGCTGGATTTTCTGAAGATGAATGACATCGGGCAGCTCCGAGCAAGGAGGGGCGCGGCAAAGGCCGCTCTGCCTGATTAACCCGAACGTCGCAGATTAGGTTCCCCGGTCGGGCTCAGTGCCCACCGAATGCCACAAGGGCATGCACGTCGATGCCGTCACCACGTAGCGCATCGGCGCCGCCAAGATCAGGCAAATCGACCACGAACTGGGCCTGGGTAACCGTCGCGCCTGCCTTTTTGAGCAGGCGGATCGCGGCGCGGGCGGTACCGCCAGTCGCAATCAGATCGTCGACGAGCAACACACGTTGGCCGGGTACGAGCGCGTCTTCATGCATCGCGATCCGATCCGTGCCGTATTCGAGCGCGTAATCCTCGGCGATGGTTGCGCCGGGCAGTTTGCCGTCCTTGCGGATCAACAGCACCCCCGCGTTCAGCGGGACAGCCATTGCGGCGGCGAACAGGAAACCGCGGGCTTCGATGCCGGCGACCAGATCAACCGGGCCGTCGGTTGCAGCGACCATACGCTCCACCGTCATCGCCAGACCCTTCGGATCAAGCAGCAAGGTGGTGATGTCGCGAAACATGATCCCCGGCTTCGGAAAGTCGGGGATCGTGCGGATCATCGCCGCCAGATCAGCATTGGCGGCCATGATGTCGCTCAATGCTTCACGTTCCGCCAGATCGTGCGGTACGAGCCGTAGGCCAGCAGCGTACCGATCAAGAGGAAACCAAGCACCGCAAGACCCGTCGAGTGGCGCTGCTCAAGCTCGGGCTCCGCTGTCCACACGAGGAACGCCGCAACGTCCTTCGACATCTGATCAAGCGAATTCTTGGTGCCATCGGTGTAGGTCACCGCACCGTCAGCCAGCGGCGCCGGCATCGCGATGTTCAGGTTGGCAAAATACGGGTTGTAGTAGAGGCCATCCGGCGACTTGGCGTCGGGGAAGTGCTTCAGCAGCTCGGCAGGCTGTTCGCTGTAACCGGTCAGCAGCGAATAAACATATGCCGCGCCGCCATGCCGTGCCTTGGTGATCAGCGACAGATCGGGCGGCACGCCCTGGCCGGGATAATAAACCGTCGGGAACTTGTCCGCCGCAACGTTGGCACGCTCGGTACGGTCACCCGTCTTGGGGTCAAGCACCTGCTGCTTGGCGGGCCAGTCGGCAGCGAATTTTTTCACCTGCGCTTCGGAGTAGCCGAGCTTGCGCAGATCGCGGAACGCGATCTGGCCGAGCGAGTGACAGGCGGCGCACACTTCCTTGTAGACCTGAAGGCCGCGCTGCAGCTGAGCGCGATCGAACTTGCCCATCAGGCCATCACTGGCAAAGGCGACTTCCTTGTGCTCGCGGTGGAATTCCTCCGTGACGGTCGGGGCAACCGGCTCGGTCACAAGGCTGTTGACGCTGCCGAACAGCCCCAGCAGCAAGACGCCGACAAAGCCCAGGCCAACGATGAAAGAGATGATGCGAACCATTGGTTTGGATGCCCTTTATTCGGCCGGAACCGCGGCGCCGAAGCTGCCGCCGCTCGACTTGGCGTTCTTGCCCAGTACCGATTCAGTGATCGAATTCGGCAGCGGACGCGGACGCTCGGTTGCCGAAATGATCGGCAGGATGATCAGGAAGTGCGCGAAATAATAGGCTGCCGCGATCTGACCGATCACGATGTTCATGCCCGTCGCCTCTGCCCCGCCGATATAGCCGAGCACGAGCACATCGATCAGCAGAATCACCAGGAAGATGCGATATAATGGGCGATAATTGGCCGAGCGCACTGGTGACGAGTCCAGCCATGGCAGGAAGAACAGCAGCAGGATCGACCCGAACATCGCGAGCACGCCCCAGAGCTTGGCGGGCAGGATGAGGTCGACGGTGAACGCCTTCAGGATCGCGTAAAAGGGCAGGAAATACCATTCGGGCACGATGTGCGCGGGCGTCGATAGCGGGTTCGCCGGAATATAGTTGTCCGGGTGACCCAGCAGGTTCGGCGCGAAGAAGATCAGCGCAGCGAACACGGTGAGGAATACGCCAAGCCCGAAGCCGTCCTTTGCGGTGTAGTAAGGATGGAACGGCACCGTATCCTGTTCACCCTTCACATCGACGCCGGTCGGGTTGTTCGACCCCGGGATGTGGAGCGCCCAGACGTGGAGGATGATCACGCCAAGCGTGACGAACGGCAGCAGATAGTGGAGCGAGAAGAAGCGGTTCAGCGCGGCATCGTCGGGCGCATAGCCACCCAGCAGCCAGACGCGGATCGATTCACCGACGACCGGGATCGCCGAGAAGAAGC
>CAZWAL010000153.1:0-6531 GCA_964631905.1 uncultured Stakelama sp. | reverse complement strand
ATCCTTGATCGGCCGCCGGAACCGCCCGAGCCCGAGCACATAGGTTTCGAGCAGCGAATCATCCTCGCGCGAGATCGAGATGGCGAGGCGCCCTTCCTCAACGCTCAGCTCGATCTTGAACGGCCCGGCATAACCATCGGGATATTCCCGCACGGGCGCGAAATAATTCCCCTCGATCAGATCGAAGATCGCGATTCGGCGCTCCTGCTCGATATCGGCGCTCCGCCACAATATCGTGCGTTCATCCAGTTTGACGTCAATGATCCGCGGGTCGGCCATCTTTCTGCTATCGGGGTTGGTTCGCCGGGAATCAACGGGGAAGCGTGCATAGGGCGCCACGAACCACTGCTTATCCACAGCTTCACCGATTCCGGCGCTTGAGCCGAGTGGTCGGGTCTGGGATGAGGGGCGATGGCCTCCGCATTCATCCCCAACCCGCCAAGCCCGCCTGCCGCTGCTGCGCAGCTCTCGCTGCCGCAGAATGTCGAGGCCGAAGCGGCGATGCTCGGCGCGATGATGATCGACAACCGGCTGGCGGACGATGTGATCGACTTGCTCGAGCCCGAGCATTTTTACGAGCCCGTGCATGGCCGGGTGTTTGGCGCGATCAAATCTCTGCGCAAGACGGATATGCTCGCCACGCCCGTCACGCTGCGGCCGATGTTCGAAGCGGATGAGGGGATGCGCGCGCTCGGCGGGCCGAGCTATATGGCGCAGCTGACCGGCAGCGGCGCGGGGCTGATCGGCGCGCGGCAATTCGCCAAGCAGATTTACGATCTAGCGATGCTCCGCACGCTGGTGTCGGTGGGGCGGACTTTGGTCGACCGGGCGCTCGACACCTCGGAGGAGGTGAACCCCCGCAAGCAGATTGAGGAAGCCGAGGAAGAGCTTTTCAAGGTCGCCGCGGATGGCGGGGCGGAGAACACCGTGAAAAGCTTTGGCGATGCGGCCAAGCTCGCCGTGAAAATGGCCGAGCGCGCGCTGAACGCGGGCGGCAATTTGTCGGGCATCACCACCGGACTCGATTCGGTGAACGCCAAGATGGGCGGGATGCACCATAGCGATCTGATGATCCTCGCCGGCCGCCCCGGCATGGGCAAAACCGCGCTTGCCACAAACATCGCCTTCAACGCGGCGCAGCGCTGGATGCGCGACATGGCGGACGGGATTCCGCCGGAGCGTTCCGTTGGCACCAAGGTCGCGTTTTTCAGCCTGGAAATGTCGGCCGATCAGCTCGCCACGCGTATCCTGTCCGAACAGTCGCGGATCAGTTCCGAACGGCTTCGCATGGGCAAGATCAACAATGCCGAAATGAGCCGGCTGGTGCAAGCATCGATGGAGCTGCAGCATCTGCCGCTGTTCATCGATGACACCGCCGGGCTGACGATCGGCGCGCTCCACACCCGGATGCGGCGGCTCCAGCGGCGGCACAATAACGAGATCGGGCTGGTGGTGGTCGATTACCTCCAGCTGTTGCAGGGCAGCGGGCGCGGCTCCAACGACAACCGCGTGCAGGAAATCTCCGAAATCAGTCGCGGGCTCAAGACAATGGCGAAGGACCTGAACGTCTCCGTCATGGCGCTCTCACAGCTCAGCCGCGCGGTCGAGCAGCGCGAGGATAAGCGGCCCCAGTTATCCGATCTGCGCGAATCGGGGTCGATCGAGCAGGACGCCGATATCGTGATGTTCGTGTACCGCGAGGATTATTACATCGCGATGCACGAACCCGAGCGCCCGGTCGCCAACAGCACGGCGGACGTGCAGGACAAGCACGCCAAATGGTCACAAACCTATCAGGAAAAGGCCGGGCTATCCGAACTGATCATCGCAAAGCAGCGCCACGGCGCGACGGGGAAGGTGACGCTGGCGTTCGAGGCGGAATTCACCCGGTTCAGCGACGCAGCGCTGCAGGGGTTTAATCCCTAGCCGTCGGAAACGGAAGTTTGTTTCAAGACACTGCCGGACGTGATCGGTGGGTATGCCCTTTGGACATGTAACAACGTTCCGCTTCCCCGGCGAAGGCCGGGGTCCAGTCGAAATGTCATCGGAAAAGGCTGCTGCGCGCTCATGCTGCCGTCTGCCATCTGGACCCCGGCCTCCGCCGGGGGAGCAAAATGTCTGAAGGGGATAATAACCGATCTGCTCCGCGGGGCCACACCGCATCATGTGTTATGGATAGTGGGGCACAGGGGATGCTGAAACAAGTTCAGCATGACGGGTAGTTTTGAAGCGGAAAGTGATAAAAGTGATGACCTGTTTGAAAAAAACGGGACGGCGCATGGCGCGCGGGCAGGCCATTTTCCTGCCGCACGGCCAGCGCTTCATTCAGTTGTCAAAGAGCGGACTAAAGTCGACATTCTCACAGCAATTCCAACATTGAAAGATGAGTGTTGGTGGAAATCTGAACCGTTCGTCCCGAGCATCGTCGAGGGACTTGCCACTAGCGCTGCGGCGGGTGTCTCGACTTCGCTCGACACGAACGGTGTTTGTAAGGAAGGTCCGCCGTGAGTTCATAAGCGACCGCTTTCGGTGCGAGGGCTAGACGACTGAAATGGGTGGGAAGCGGTCGGGCAGGTTTTGGGCGCCAGCTTTGGTGCGCGGACCACCGTTCGGATGGCTCGCGTAGGCTGCTTTGTGCCGTAAAGGCGGTCATTGGATTTGTCGTGGCGTAACCCCAAAATCTACCATACCTACAGGAAGCTTAATCGACAAAATTGGCCGCGTTCGCTAGTCGAGCGAAGCAATGAACAGGCCCAAAACTCCGCTGCTTCTTGCCGATCTGCAGGCTATGCTGGACGGGACATATATTTCACCACCGAAGCCATATGTGGACCCTGAGGGAGCCACCCTTTTCGCTGGCCTCACCGGGGTTAACGTCAGTAAGCCGATAGAACTTGGGCCAGGTATGATCATCCAGCCCTCCTACGCTCATTTCTTCAGCCATTTCATCGCGGCGTTCAATCCACCACCAAATTCCCGAGCGCCTCATCCGTCTCCTTGGTACGCAGTGCGCGGCGGCGGACTTATGTTCGATGTTACGTCGCAACTCATACTGAGCGAGGGCGTCAGTGCAGGGCGTCTCTCGCGGCTCAATTCGATCTGGCTAGTTGTGAGCTTGATACGCTTGTTGTCTGGAGCCCCCATCAGAATGCCAGCCATCTCCACGGTTGCATTCGGGGAGGTCGTGTCGTCAGGGCGGGAGCCGACCCTGTGGGCCGTTGAGACCACCGGCATTCCGCAAGATTGGAAAGTCGATCTCGACGATGATTTTGCGAAGGGACTGGCCACCTGCATCCCTCTGGCAGCCCAACTTATGGATCAACCAATATTCAATCGGGCATACAGAACCTTCGACTCGGTGGTCTGGTTGCCAGACCCATCTGCTCAGATGGTCGCGATCTGGACTGCTATGGAAACGGCTATGCGACCGGGTCGAGGCGGAACGACAAAGCGGCTTGCCGGAGCACTACGATCATATCTGGGAACTGATCGCTCCTCGGGCGACAGACTATATAACGAGGTCGTCAGGCTATATGGCGAAAGGGGTAACTCGGCGCACGACGCTCAACCTGCGTCGGCCCAAACGGTGCGGGATTCGTACTTGATTGCCAGGCACATGTTCATCCGGATCATTCTTGAAGGAGAGCTGCCACCTGCTGCTGCGTAGCAGCTTGATCGAGCAACTCATGTCCGCCAAGCGCTTAATGAAGCCGCCCCCTTCGGAGGTTCTCAACCCAAAAGCTGTCAGTCCGCCACCGACCCAGCTCCCGTAGCAAAGCGGTTGCTCGATGAAAGGCGTGTTTCAGCATGCGGAAAATCCGCGCTGGGCGGCTGGGACTGTGGCGCCATCCGACAGGCCGCTTGTTATGAGCCTAGGGGCCAACCCAACACCCTCACGCCCTAAAAACTCGCCCGCTCCCCCGACCCCTCCGGCACGTGAATGCCGCATTCGACCTTGTCGAAACCGCGCCAGCGGCCCGCGCGGGGGTTTTCGCCGGGGGCGACTTTGCTGGTGCAGGGGGCGCAGCCGATCGAGGGGTAGCCTGCCGCGACCAGCGGGTGCGGGGGCAGATTATGTGCCGCGACATAGGCGTCGAGATCGGCCTTTGACCAGGTGGCGAGGGGGTTCACCTTGAGCCGACCCGCCGCATCGATCGTGTCGATTTCGAAGCTGTGGAGGTTGGCGCGGGTGGCGGACTGGAAGCCTTTCCGCCCCGTGAGCGTCGAATCGAACTCCGTCATTGCCGCCGCGAGCGGGGCGACCTTGCGGATGTCGCAGCAGCCATCCGGATCATAGGACCAGCGCTCGCCGGTGGCATCGCGCGCTGCCAGTATTTCGGGGTCGGGCGTCAGGTTCCGCAGGTCAGTCAGGCCAAGCCGATCGGCCAGCAGATCACGGTAGGCGAGCGTTTCGGGGAAATGCTTGCCGGTATCGAGGAACAGCACGGGCAGCGACGGATCGATGCTCGCGACGAGATGGAGCAGCACCGCTGATTCCGCGCCGAAGGAGGAGACGATCGCTGCGCGGCCGATCAACCCCTCGGCCAATACCGCCGCTAGCATCGTCTGCGCATCGACCCCGTCGAACCGCGCGTTGAGGGCTGCCACATCGGCCGCGGTAAAGCGTGGGGCGGTGTCGATCAGGTCGACTGAACGGGCAGGCGCGCGGGCGGGGGCGTTACCCATGGCGGAGCTTCCACACCGGCACGACGCTGTCGGCCGCACCCTGATAGGCGTGATCATAGCGTTCGAGCGATGCCTTCAGCACGGCCTCGTCGATAGGGGCGTGCGGCGCGAAACTGTCAAAACCACAGCGGCGCATCAGCGGCAGCTGATCGACAAGCACATCGCCTGCCGCGCGGAGTTCACCGATATAGCCCGCCTCGCGCAGCACCCGCGCCGCCGAATAGCCACGCCCGTCGCGAAACGCGGGGAAGCTGACCTCGATCAGCGCTAGCTGCCCCAGATGCGGGATCAGCGCGCGAGCATCGTCGCCCGCCTCGATCCGCACGGCGGTGGCGTTCGATTGACCGGCGAGGAAACTGTCGAGCGTGATCGCGGGCTCGTCATGCGCTTCATCGGTGCGGAAGCGGAGCAAGGTATCACCCATAAATCGCCTCCTTGAAGGGGTCCATCCCGACGCGGCGATAAGTGTCGAGGAAGCGTTCGCCGTCAGTGCGCAGGCCGAGATAGACGTCGGTGACTTTCTCGACCGCGTCGACAATGCCGTCCTCGTCGAAACCGGGGCCGGTGATCTTGCCGATCGAGACATCGTCCGCGCCCGATCCGCCGAGCGAGAGCTGGTAGTTTTCGGTGCCTTTCTTGTCGACGCCCAGGATGCCGATATGCCCGGCATGGTGATGCCCACAGGCGTTGATGCAGCCGGAGATCTTCACCTTCAGCTCGCCAAGCTCACGCTGACGGCCAAGATCGGCGAAGCGCGCATGGATTTTCTGCGCGACCGGGATCGAGCGGGCATTGGCCAGGCTGCAATAATCGAGGCCGGGGCAGGCGATGATATCGCTGATCAGATCGAGATTTGCCTCGGCCAGCCCCGCATTGTTCAGCGCCTGCCAGGTGGTGTGGAGATCGCTTTGGCGGACATGCGGCAGGACGATGTTCTGGGCATGGGTGACGCGCAGTTCATCGAACGAGTAACGCTCGGCGAGATCGGCCATCAGGTCGATCTGGTCAGCGGACGCATCGCCGGGGATGCCGCCGCGCGGCTTCAGGCTGATGTTGACGATGGCGTAACCGGGGGCCTTGTGTGGCTTGACGTTCTGGTCGAGCCAGACCGCGAAATCGGGATCGCTCCGGTCAATCGTGTCGGCGGCGGGTGCATCGAACGGTGGCGGGGCGAACATCGCGGTGATCCGCTCGAGCTCGGCAGCGGGGGGATCGATGCCCAGCGCCTTTACTTGCGCAAACTCTTCCTCGACCTGCGCGCGATAGGCATCGGCGCCGATCTCGTGGATCAGGATCTTGATCCGCGCCTTGTACATATTGTCGCGGCGGCCATAGCGGTTGTAGACGCGAAGGCACGCTTCGAGATAGCTGAGCAGATCGGCCGCGGTCACGAAATCCTTGATTTCAGGCGCGATCATCGGCGTGCGACCCATGCCGCCACCGACGAATATCTTCGCGCCAAGGACGCCGTCGCGCTCGAGCAGCTGGATGCCGATATCGTGGAGGCGCATCGCCGCGCGGTCCTCGTCTGCGGCGATCACCGCGATCTTGAACTTGCGCGGCAGATAGCTGAATTCGGGGTGGAAGGTGCTCCACTGGCGCAGCAATTCGGCCCAGGGGCGCGGATCGGTCACTTCATCGGCGGCAGCCCCGGCGTACTGATCCGAGCTGATGTTGCGGATGCAATTACCGCTCGTCTGGATCGCGTGCATCTCCACCGTTGCGAGCTCGGCGAGGATATCGGGCGCATCGGCGAGCTTGATCCAGTTGAACTGCAGATTCTGCCGCGTGGTGAAATGGCCATAACCGCGATCATATTTGCGGGCGATGTGGCCCAGCATCCGC
>CAZWAL010000152.1:0-6563 GCA_964631905.1 uncultured Stakelama sp. | reverse complement strand
GGCAGCGTGACGAGGCTGGACGCGATCGCGATCCGGACGCGCGCGGCATCGGCCGAGCTGATTCGCCCTTCTTTGCCAAGCAGGATTAGCGCGCGGCCCACCCCGCGCATGACGTCCGATCGCTCGACCGTCACTTCACCGGCGAGCGTTTCCTTCACCGTATCGCGGATTGTCGCGGCATCGGCATCGGGCAGGGCGAGATCAGTATCCGCGAGGATCGCCAGCGCCGTGGTAACCGGCACATAATTGTCGAGCGCGGGATCGGTATAGGCGTTTTTGAACGCGGCCACCTGTGCATTTCGGTAACTGCCGTCGGAGGTGACAATCACGCGTGCGCCGGCATCGCAGATCCGGTCCGACAGCGTCTTGTCGCTGAACCCACCGAACACCGCCGTATAGACGATCCCCAGACGCTTGGCCGCTTCGGTCCAGTAAATCTGTGGCACGATGCTCGGCATGTTGAGCGCAATGCGGTCGCCCGCCTTCAGCCCGAGCGCCTCCAGTGCGAGCGCGCATTTCGCGGTCTCCAGCAGCAACTGCTTGCGCGACACGGTGAAACAATCGACCGGCGCGCCGCGTCCGCCACCGGCGGACATATCCCAGCGATCGCCCTCGAAAATCAGCGCCGCTTCATCGCCATTGCCGCTCAACACATGGCGATCGACCTCGCTGAATACAGCGTTGGTGCGTCCGCCGACAAACCAGCGCCAGTGCGGCGGGTTGCTGGCATCGAATGCGGTGTGCCAGGGCATGAAATCGGCCGGCAGATCGGCGCTGATCTCCGCCGCCGTCACCGCATCCCAACCCCGCCAGCGCCCCTCTTCATCGCGCATCAGCCAGGCGCCGTTCGCACCGATCTGATCAACAAACCAGTGGATGGTGGTGGCTGCAATGTTGCCATGAAAGGCGCCCGGATTGTCGAGGCACGCCGCCCGCATTGCGCGCCAGTCATCACCGGTACGAACGGGATTTCGGGCAGCAACGGGCACGGGCGCCGACATCACAGTCGCAACTTCATTCATCAGCGATTCGTCCCCGGCATGCGTCCTGATCTGCCAAAGCAGATTAGGGTATTATTACAATTTGTAACCCAATTTGTTCCCAAACCTTACGCATACAGGCCAGAAAACAGAATTAAATTACCACGCCCTGGGGAGGCTGCGACAAAATATCACCTAAAGGTAATACCGTTGCGCCGGAAAGGGTCAAGCCGCCTTCACACCGCAGCGCGCGGGCGCCGGTGCAAACCCGACGGTTCAGTCGAGGCCAAGCGCCTTGAGATCGACCGATGCTGCGGCCAGTTCGGCCCGCGCCACGATCTGGCGCACAGCTGCATCGAGCTTGCGGATGCTGGCATCGGCAGCAGCCTCCTCGCGTGCGTTGACGAGGAAGAAGTCGCTCGCCCCCGCCTCGAAGCGACGAACTTCGGCCCGCGCCATCGTTTGGGCGAGGTCCAATTCCTGCTCGGCGAGTTGGCGCAACCTTTCTGTACCGCGCACATCGATCGCGAGACCGTCGAGTTCAGCGGTGATCTGTTCCTCGATCTGCTGGCGGCGGCGGCGTTGCGCATCGACCTCTGCCGTGGACTGGGCAATCCGACCGCGCGCCACGCGCTGCTGCAGTGGCACCGAGAAATTGAGGCCGAAGATCACCTCACCGGGTGTGCGTGACGGTCCGCCCTCGCCCTCGGCACCAATGTCCTGCGACGCCTCCACCTTCAGATCGAGGCGCGGACGAAGCGAATTGCGATCGAGCGCGAGCCGGTTGTTCGCCTGCGCGATCCGCATGTCGATCTGCCGCAGATCAGGCCGCGATGCCAGTACAGCGCCCTTGTCGGCAACCACCGGCCCGATCATCGGCATGTCCGACGGCAGTTGGGCGGCATCCGGCCGACGCGGCCGTCCTTCGTCATCGCGCCAGAACAGCGACAGCGTATTGGCGGCCAGCGCCAGATCCTGCTCGGCGCGTGCCACCAGAGTCTGGCGGCGAAGCACATTCTGCTCATTTTCGGTCAGCAGGATTCGTGGTCGGGCGCCTGCCGATACCTGCCGGGCGAGACCCGACTGTCGCCCCTTGGCGAGTTCCAGCAGCTCCCGATAAACCGTCAACCGCAACCCGTTTGCGACCCATAGATTATAAGCGGCGATGGCGCGCCGCTGGATCGTAATGGCGGTCAGCAATCGATCGGCTTCGGCAACATCAATGTCGATCGTGGCATTGCGGCGGGCAAAGCGCCGGTCGTCGATCAGCCGGTCGCGCATCAGCGAGAACAGGGCACCCACCTTCACCTCACCCAGCGCGTTGGTGAAATTCTTGTCCTCATAGATCGGGAATTTGCCGGTCGAGACGCGGTAACCGCCATAAACCTGCCCGCCCCAGTCGGCGAGCGGACGGTAGACGGTGCCGCCAAGCGTCTGGCCATCGTAGAAACCGGCAGCGCGCGAGGTCGCTTCGGCAGAAACCACCGTATCGAAAGCGCCCTCCGCGCTCAGCAATCGCCCCTCGGCGCTGCGCACGCGTGCCACCGCCTCCTGCACCTGGGGGGCATGTCGTCGCGAGGATTCAAGCACCTCTTCAAGCGTGAGCGGCGTTTGTGCCAACGCACAGAGGGGAAACAGCGCGCAGACGACCGCCATTGCCGACAGGGTCCAGTTACTTCGCATTCTCGTCCTTGCCCTTGGGACCATTGAGCTGCGTCGCCGTGCTCCCCCCATCCTTGGCGCGCGCCTCGTTATCGGCTGGTCGATCGAACTGCAGCGGGAAGTCATTCAACTGCCGCCACAGCTCGAACCCGGCCGATACCGTGTCCATGAGCACCCAGCCGCGTACCTTTGCCCCCAGCCGCACGAACGGCTCGCGCGGCCATGGCTGGCGATCGGGCGCCTGCTCGACGAGAATGCGAAACAGGCCGTTGGTCGATGCCGACAAATCGATCGCACGCACCCGGCCATCGAACATCCCCTGCGCGACGGACGGCCATCCGCTGAACTGAATCGCCGGCCAGCCCTCGAATGCCAAGCGCACGCGCCGGCCCGGCTTGATCAGCGGCACATCTCGCCCATCGACATACAGCTCGACGATCCGCTTCGCCTCTTCGGGTGCGAAAGTCGCAAGCACATCGCCCTGCTTCACCATCGTCGCGGTATCGCCCGCGCTGATCTGCATGATGCGGCCATCGCGCGGCGCGCGGATGATCTGAACGGACTGGCGATTGAGGTTGACCTCGACGCGCTTCAGCGCCGCCCGGCTCGACGCCACCTTGGCGCGGTAATCGGCGACCTTGATTTGCGCCGCTTCATAATCGCGCCGCGCCGCCAGCCCCTCGCGATACAAACTGCCAAAACGATTAACGTCGAGCCCTGCGGTCGACATTGCCTGTTCCGCAGCCGCAATCTCCGCCTGCACCTGCGCCCGTTCGGCGGCAAGGCGTTCGAGCAACATCGGATCATTATCGGCAACGCGCACAATCGGATCACCGCGTTTCACGGCGCTGCCGTCCGTCACATACCATTGCTCGATCCGGCCACCGACCATCGCCGTCACATTCTGCAACCGATCACGCGGATCGAGCGCGGTCACGCTGCCCGTCCCCGGCGCGGTCTGCACCCAGGGCACATAGAGCAGCGCGGCAACCGACACGACGATGCCGACGGCGATGAGGATCGCAAAGCTGGTCAGCACACGCGGGGTGCGGATGCTTGCCAGCGTCTTGAATCGCGAAAAATGGTCAGCGTGCGGCAGCATCGGTGGCCTCCCGTGGTCCATAACGCAGCGCGTCAAACGACGAACGGTCGCTGGCGCGCGACTGGCTCTTCCGCCCGATCCACAAATAGCTGTCCAGTTCGGGCGGCTCGTCGCGGTTCGTGAAATAGATCACCGTCGTCTGCCCCGCCGGAATGGCCGCAATCATGCGGTTCAGGTCGCGACGGGGAATGATGTCGAACAGCGGAGACATAACGAGGATCTTCGGCGCCGATATCAACGCAGCGGCGAATTTCAGGCGCATCGTTTCAGGCGCTGACAACGGCCAGCCGGTTTGCGACAGCACGGTGTGCAGGCCATCCGGCAAGCGCCCGATGCGGCGATCGAGCGAAACGGCTCGAACCGCTGCCATCATAGCGGTGGGTGAATCATCGGGCGAGGCGAGTTTCAGATAATCGATGATGGAGCTTTCGACGATCGTCGGGCGATCGAGCACGATCACGTCGCTGCGCAGATCATAGGCGTCCAGCGTCGTGATATCCGCGCCGCCCAGTGTGACGAAGCCGCTTTCGGGCTGGCGATCACGCTTCAGCAGCAGCGCAAATGCCCGCTGCACATCATCTTCTGCACTCGCGATCAATCGGCTGCCGTGCGGGATGGTCAGTTCGAAGTGCAGATCGTCAAGTTGCACATCGGAAAATGCAAGGTCGCTGCGCGCTTGCGAAATCGGGCCCGGCGAACCGGGGCCGTCCTGCGGAATATCGTTGAGAAGACTGAGCTCCTCCAGCGCCGCCACCAGATCGTAGAACGCATCGATATACGGCCCCAGCTGCGCCGCACCGTAGAAAATGCTCGACAGGATCAGCTCTGCCGCGACCAGCTGACCGATCGACAATTGCGACTGAATGACGAGCCAGCCACCCATTGCGAGCAGCCCCGCGCTCGCGACCGCATAAAGCACGAGAAACGCGGTGGTCTGCGTCAGACTGTACCGGACATGGCGGCGATAAGCCCTGATGTAATTCGCGGTCTCTCCCTCCGACCGTTCGATCGCAAAATCGAGGTGACGGCTGGACTTGTAGAACCCGTTTGAGGCGCCAACGCTTTCGAGCCACCGCGCAGTGTTATATTTGGCGTGGCTCAATTCGACCCGCGTCGTCATCGCGCCGCGCGACCATATCCGCCAGATCAACCAGGTGACGAGGATGAAGATCAGATTGAACCCAAGGAAAAACGGGTGGTAAAATGACGTGACGACAAAGCCCACCGCCGATTGCAGCAGGATCGTGAACAGCCCGATCAACAGCGATGGCATCGCTTTTTGAACGTTCATCACCTCGAAATAGCGGTCGAACAGATCGACCCGGCGCTCGTCGCCAAAGAAGGGATTGCGCGCGTGCACTGCGCGCAGCGTGATTTCCGCGACCATCCGCGCAAAGAAGCGCTGGCCGAACAGCTCCATCAAATAGGCGCGCATCGCGCTCATCACCGCCGAAAGCATCAGCAGCACGAACAGAATGCCGGCGAGCGTAAAAAGCGGCGCGGGCAAGGCGGTGTTAGCGACGCTGTTGATCAGCATCTGCACCGAAATCGGCGTTGCGAGCGACAACAGGCTGATGCCCGCGCCATAAATGGCGACAAGCGTGAAATAGGGCTGGTCGGGCCCAAGAATCGGCCGCGCCCAGCGCACCACATCGCGCATTCTGACGGAACGGTCTTTCTCGGCTGCCATCGATCCTCCAATTTGGGCGTCACCCCACAGGGGCGGCTAGATATAGAAAAGACGCAATAGGAACAACTCTATAGATCAATCTATATCGATTGGATTATTCTATCGGCGAAATGGACTTCTCTACCTCTGCGACGATGGCGGCCAGCCGTTGATAGGCGGTGCCGCGCCCGGCCCGCTTACGCCACACCATCCCGACTTCGCGGTACATCGGTCGCCCGTTAATCGCGCGAACTACAACATCATCACCGTCGCGAATTTCAGATCGGATATAAAGCGAGGGCAGCAGCGCATAGCCCATCCCCATCCCCGCCATCTGCCGGATCGCGTCAAGGCTTGTGCCTTCATAATCGCGCATGACAACTGCGCGCACCGCATTGGCGAGACTGAAAATCTGGTCGCTCATCCGGTATTGCGGCGACATCGTCAGCAACCCGCACCCGGCCATATCCTCGGGATCGATGACTGGCTTGGCGTGGAGCGGATCGTCCGCCGCCATCGCAATCAGCAATTCTTCCCTGAACAATCGTTCGACGACGAAATCCTCACTGCCGGTTGGCAGCTGGATCAGCGCCGCATCATGCTTGCCCGTAGCGAGATCACGCAACAGGTCTTCGGGCGCGCCTTCGCGCACGTGCAGCCGAAGCGAGCGGTGATCACGGTGAAGCCGCGCGACGACATGCGGCATCAGATAGGGCCCGAGCGTCGGCGATACGCCGAGCCTGATCGTCCCGCTCAACCCGTCCGGATCATCGAGCGCCATCTCTTCAAGCGCGCGCACGTCCGACAGGATACGCTGGGCGCGTTCGACGATGTCGCGGCCCCGTGGCGTCAGGATCGCGGTGGTGCTGCCGCGTTCGACCAGCCGGATGCCCAGCCGTTCCTCCAGCAGGGCAATCTGCACCGACAAAGATGGCTGGGTCACACCCACGAGTTCCGCCGCCCGCCGAAAATGCCCCGTCGCGGCCAATGCATTCAGGTAATGAAGTTGTTTCAGGGTGATGCGCGCCGCGGTCATCACGCAGCATTATGGCCGATAGCGGCCGGGCGCCAGACCGAAAGGCGTTTCACCCTAGGGTGAAACGCCGTCCCGGTATCGATGGTGTCAGTTCAGATCGAACCGATCGAGGTT
>CAZWAL010000151.1:0-6591 GCA_964631905.1 uncultured Stakelama sp. | reverse complement strand
TCGTCAGGCTCATAACCTGAAGGTCACAGGTTCAAATCCTGTCCCCGCAACCAACGCAAACCTCAGCTAAGCGCAGCGCAGCGCGAAGGTTTGCGTTGCCCCGGACTTGATCCGGGGCCAAGTTTTATCGCATCATCAATGCCGAAAAGCCCGCCAGACCATCAGGTCGGCGGGCTTTTTCGCGTTCGCCTGACGCGCAACCGCCGGCAGTTCAGGCACCTTGTCCCGCCGTTCCGTCCGTTAGCCGATGGGGGCGTCCGCCTTTGATCGCCGCGCGCTACGAACGCCACCGACCACTGCTGACACCACCAAGTCATCAAGACTGGCATAACCCAAACCAAGATGGTCGGGCCTTACCGCGATGATATCCGACAGCCCCATCATGCCCGATCGGAGCGCCGCCCGTCCGATCCGCCCCCACAGCCGCGCTGTCTCCCACCGGATCAACCGAACATCAGACTCGCCGGGACGGGTGCCCTCGAGAAAAGCATGCTGCAACATCATGATCGTCTCGCCCAGCATCCTCAGCGTGGCGCGATCTGGTACGGGCGTTTGCCGCATGACATGCTGCACCAGCAATGCGGCACGCACGATCGCCTCGTCCCCCAGCAAGTCGCGATGCCGATCAGCGAGCACTTGCGTTGCACTCGCCTCCATCGCTGGAACAAAGCGCTGCGAAATGCCACCGACATGGCTGCGATAAATCAGCAACTCGCAATCGATCTGGGCAATGCGTCCCTTGTCGGCCAGCCGGTGATAGAGATCGAAGTCCTCGGCGTATAACCGCTCGGGGCGGGTAAATGGAATAAGTGCGCGCGCGACATTGCTGCGCAGCATAACCGATGACCAGACGATCGGATTGCAGATCCACAGCATCCACTCCACCAGCGCCGGGCTCGTCATTGCGGGCAATGTGGACGGCTTTATCGATCCTTCGCAAAGTTGCCGAGTGGCGGTTGCCACCAGCACCGTATCAGGGTGCGCGTCGAGATACGCTACCTGCGCCGCAAAGCGATCGGGATGGCAGATATCGTCATGGTCCAGTGCCGCGATGTATTTTCCCCGCGCTTGCGCAAATGCGTGGTTACGCGCGTGGACTGCACCCTGATTACGCGGTGCTTCGATCACGCGAAAGCGCGCGTCCGAAATGCTGCGCAGCAAATCACGGGTGTTGTCGGTCGAGCAGTCGTCGACGATCACGACCTCGAAGTCGCCGAAGCGCTGCGCGAACAGGCTGTCGATTGCCTCTCCTATCATCGCCGCGCCGTTGTAGACGGCCATGATCACGCTGACAGTCGGTGCACTCATGCGGCGCGCAGCATCATCAGCAGGGGGCGTTCGCATGATGGTGACAATCGAAACATGCGTAAAAATCCGCCCGAATATGAAGCGGCGATGCTACAGCGTGGTGCGCTAAAAACTCGTTACGGTTTCGAAAACGCAGCGCAACGGAGGATCAGGATGGCCGATTTCGAAACGATCACATTGGCCATCGATTCTCCGCATCGGGGCGGTGTCGCCACCATCACGCTCAACCGGCCCGATCGGCTGAATGCTTTCACCGGCCAGATGATGGCCGATCTGATCGCGGCGTTCGACATCACCGATGCCAATGACGCGGTACGGGCGGTGATCATTACAGGCGCCGGTCGAGGCTTTTGTGCCGGGGCCGATTTGGCGGCAGGTGATGCGACATTCGATTATGCGCGGCTTGGCGCTGACGGCCCCGTTGCAGCACATGACACCGTTGATTTTGCGCATCCGGGGGTGCGCGATTCGGGCGGGCGGCTGACGCTGCGGATCTTCGCTTCGTTGAAGCCCGTGATCGGCGCCATCAATGGCCCCGCCGTCGGCATCGGCGCGACGATGCTGCTGCCGATGGATTTCCGGCTGGCGAGCACGGCCGCCCGCTTCGGCTTCGTCTTTGCGCGGCGCGGGATCGTGCCGGAAGCGGCGTCGAGCTGGTTCCTGCCCCGCCTCGTCGGCATCGGCAAGGCGCTGGAATGGTGCTATTCGGGCCGGGTGTTTGATGCGGATGAGGCGCTGAAGGGCGGCCTTGTTCGCAGCCTTCACGCGCCCGATGACCTTCTGCCCGCCGCACGTGCGCTCGCGCTTGAGCTCACCGCCCACAGCGCGCCGGTGTCGGTGGCGATGACGCGGCGGATGATGTGGACGATGCTGGGCGCCCCCCACCCGATGGACGCCCACCGCCTCGATAGTCGTGGGGTGTGGGTGCGCGGCAGCAGCGATGATGCGAAGGAGGGCGTAATGTCCTTCCTCGAAAAGCGCGAGGCCGAATTCACTGATCGGGTCAGCGAACAGTGGCCGATCGCCGCCGCCTGGTTTGACGATCCTGGCTATCGATAAACCTCACGCCTCTGCAGACCCGCCACCCCGCATCACATAATCGCGCGTCTCGTATGGCGGTTCGAGCCCCTCCACCCATGCGCCATGCGCATGCGTCAGCGCGACCAGCTCCATCGGCGTCCCCCCCGGCCAGCCTTGTACGCGCACTTCGTGGCGGTGTAGATCGCGGTTGGGCTCCATCATCACCCAGCCGAGCGGGCGCTCAGCCGTTGCCCGCGCGCCGGCTGCCGCCATCGCCGAACGGATCCGGTCCCGCCCCGACTTGGGGATATATTGCCACACCACCGAATGCATCAGCACGCGCGTCACGCCTGCCGGCTGCGGCTCGGCCAGCCGCGCCTCAATCCAATCCGCCGCATCGCCTGCCTCCAGGTGCACACCGTGGCGACGCACCATCGCGATTGCGGTATCGATGCGCGTCTGCCGCTCGATCGCATCCACCCACACATAGGCTGCGAGCCGTTCCGCCGCCGCATCATCTGCCAGATCGACCGGCGCAATATCGACCCCGCGCACGCTGACAAAATCGATCGGCACCTCGGGCGGCACGGGTCCGCGCCATTCGGGTGTGATCGACAGCTCAGCCGGATCAGGCCCTGCCCGCACCCCGCCCAGATCAAAGCCGTACCGATCAATCAACAGGTTCAGGCCGGCGCTCGATCCGATTTCGAGCAGCTCGATCTTCGGCCCGAACCGCCGCGCCAAGTGCAACAGCCCGGTCATCAACCCCGCCGATCGTCCCGCCTCATTGGTCTGGGGTGGTCCGTCGAGCCAGGGGAGCAGCGCGGCATCGTGCGTCTGCAACGCCTCCTCGATCAGCATGTCGATGCCTGTCGGATCGACCAGTTCCCCGCGAAAAACGCGCGACACGCCCCAGTCCGCGCCGGACCGATGAAGGGCGTGAAACCCGCCAACAAGCCGTAGCACCATCGCATCGGCCACCGGGTCGCCGGGCCAGTCGAGCACGGCGCGACCGGTAGCGGTCGTCCGGTCGATCACCCGGCCGATTGCCTGGATCACCCGCGTCGTAACGGGGGCATCCATGGCGCTGGAATATTCCGCCTGCACGCGAAAAGCATCGCGATTGGTTGCTTCATCGGCCATGTCAATTCTCCCTACCGGCTAAGGTCTTGTTGCGCCGCCGCGGCGCGCCACGTAAAGCGCGACGCCCATGTCTCAATCGCCCATCATCATCGCCGTCCCCAAGGGGCGCATCCTCGAAGAGGCGTTGCCGCTGCTCGCGCGCGTCGGGATCGAGCCTGAACCCGCCTTTGCCGACGAGTCCAGCCGCGCTTTGCGCTTCACGACGAACCAGCCCGGGATCGAGCTGATCCGCGTCCGCGCGTTCGACGTGGCGACCTTTGTCGCGCATGGTGCCGCGCAATTGGGCATCGTCGGGTCCGATGTACTCGCCGAATTCGCCTATTCGGAACTCTATGCCCCGGTCGATCTCGGCATCGGTCATTGCCGCCTGTCGGTGGCCGAACCCGCCGAAATGGCCGCGTCCGATGATCCGCGCGGGTGGAGCCATGTCCGTATCGCCACCAAATATCCGCACGTCACCAAGGCCCATTTCGCTGGCCGGGGCGTGCAGGCCGAATGCGTGAAGCTCAATGGCGCAATGGAGCTGGCCCCTTTGCTCGGCCTCGCCCCGCGTATTGTCGATCTTGTTTCGTCGGGCCGCACGCTCAAGGAAAACGGACTGGTCGAGGTTGAGGTGATTGCACAGGTGACGAGTCGCCTCGTCGTCAACCGCGCCGCCTTCAAGACCCGCGCCGATGTCGTCCCGCTGGTCGATGCATTCCGAAGGGCGGTGGCGTAACATGATCCGGTTGGACACCAGCGCCCCCGATTTCGCCAGTGCGTTCACCGCACTCGTCAATGCACGGCGCGAAGCCGATGACGATGTCGCGCGGGACGTGACCGCGATCATCCGCCGCGTGCGTGACGAGGGCGATGCCGCGGTCGCCGCGCTCACCTTGCAATTCGACGGCCATGATCTGGCAAGCTCCGGCTGGCAGATTAATCTCGGCGATTGCCGCGCGGCTTACGACGCGCTCGAACCCACTTTACGCGCCGCACTCGACCTCGCGGCGGATCGCATCGCAACCTATCACCGCAAGCAACGCCCCGAGGGCAGCGACACCACCGACAGCGCCGGGGTCCGGCTCGGCGCGCGCTGGTCGGCGGTTGAGGCAGCGGGGGTTTATGTCCCCGGCGGGCGCGCGGCCTATCCGTCCTCGGTGCTGATGAATGCTATCCCCGCGAAAGTCGCAGGGGTCGATCGCCTCGTCATGGTCACGCCGACGCCCAAGGGGGAGATCAACCCGCTCGTCCTCGCCGCCGCGCATCTCGCCGGTGTTGACGAAGTGTGGCGCATCGGCGGTGCGCAAGCCGTGGCGGCGCTGGCCTATGGGACGGATCGGATCGCCCCGGTCGATGTCATCACGGGCCCGGGCAATGCCTGGGTGGCGGAGGCCAAGCGCCAGCTTTACGGCGTGGTCGGCATCGACATGGTGGCGGGGCCAAGCGAGATCGTTGTCGTCGCGGACAGCGCGAATGATCCCGATTGGATCGCTGCCGATCTGCTCAGCCAGTCCGAACATGACCCCACCAGCCAGTCGATCCTCTTCACCGACCACGCGGGTTTCGCTGACAAGGTGGCGGCGTGCGTCGACGCGCAGATCGAAACGCTCGCCACCGCCAGGGTCGCCCGCGCTGCCTGGGATGCGAATGGCGCGATCATCGTCGTGCGCGATTTTGCCGAAGCAATGCCGTTGGTCGATCGCCTCGCCGCCGAACATCTCGAACTCGCGGTAGCCGATCCGCAGGCGCTGTTCGATCAGGTGCGCCACGCCGGATCGGTGTTCCTCGGCCGTCACACGCCAGAGGCGGTCGGCGATTATGTCGCGGGGCCGAACCATGTCCTCCCCACCGGTCGCCGTGCGCGCTTTTCCAGCGGGCTGTCGGTCCTCGATTTCATGAAACGCACGAGCTTCCTCCAGCTCGATCCCGCCTCGCTGGCCGTAATCGGCCCGGCGGCGGTTGCGCTGGCGGGGGCGGAAGGATTGCCCGCGCATGCGCGCTCGGTGGCGCTTCGGTTAAAGCCATAAATTCCGTTTGCCCTGAGCCTGTCGAAGGGCTGCTTTTCTTGTCGACGGTGGAAAAGAAAGGCAGGGCTTCGACAAGCTCAGCCCGAACGGGTTAAAGGACTATTATCATGACCCGATCAAACCCCCGCACCGCTGCCCGCAGCAAGGCGCGCGCCGCTTCCAGGCTCGGTGCCGTCCAGGCGCTGTACCAGCATGATATGGAGCAAACGCCGATCGCGCAGTTGTTACATGAATTCCACAATCACCGCCTCGGCGCGGAGATTGAGGATGCGCAATATGCCGAACCTGATGTCGATTTCTTCGACGATGTGGTGAAAGGCGTGCTCGCGCGCGAGGGCGAGATTGACGCGGCGATTGCGGGCAAACTCGCGACCGGCTGGCACCTCGATCGGCTCGACAAGCCGATGAAGGCGATCCTGCGCTGTGGCACCTATGAACTCCTCGCCCGCGCCGATGTGCCGACGGGCGCGGTCATCACCGAATATGTCGACGTGGCGCATGCGTTCTATGACAAGCGCGAGGCGGGGTTCGTGAATGGCCTGCTCGATGCGATCAGCAAGGTCGTGCGGGCGGGTTGAGAGTGGCGGGGTGACCAACATCATCAACCTGCGCACCGCCCGCAAGGCGAAGGCACGCGCCGGGGCCGAAGCGAAAGCCATCGCCAACCGTGCTGCCTTCGGCCGGACTAAATCTGAGAAATCCGCCGCCGCCACCGAAGCCGCCCGCACCGATCGCGCGCTGGACGGTGCCAGGCGAGGGGATTGATCGGGCGAACTCGCGGCCAGTTGGTTCCCCAAACCGGCCCGCAATCTCCCGTCACCCCGGGCTCGACCCGGGGTCTCGCTGCCTTTTCCCCCGCCTGCGACAAAGGCGGGACCCCGGATAAGGTTCGAGGTGATCTGATTAGAGCATGATGTCAGTGGGTTGATCACTACTACACCCGTTCGTGTCGAGCGAGGTCGAGACACCGGCGCAGCGCTTGTGGCCCGTTTCTCGACTTCGCTCGAAACAAACGGGTCAAGTTAATGTCATCCCGTTCTAGTGAGTGGCTGCTTTCGCCCCTATTCTGTTGAAAAACTCTGCTTGCGAGCGGGTTAAGTCCCTGATTCAG
>CAZWAL010000150.1:0-6595 GCA_964631905.1 uncultured Stakelama sp. | reverse complement strand
AGGTCGACGGCTTGTAATCGTCGATCTTCTTTTTCAGCAGCAGCGCGTTGGTGCAGAGAATGACAAACTTCTTCTTGGCGATATAGCCCTCGACGATCTTGGGCATGTCGCGGTGGAGCAGCGGCTCCCCGCCCGCGATCGAGACGGCGGGCGCGCCGCATTCGTCGATCGCGTCCATGCACTGCTGCACGCTCAACCGCTGGTTGAGGATCGCATCCGGATAATCGATCTTCCCGCAGCCCGGGCATGCCAGATTGCAGCGCAAGAGCGGCTCGAGCATCAGCACCAGCGGGTATTTCTTGCCGCTGAGATGCTTTTTGACGGTGTAACCGCCGATGCGTGCAAGCAGGTTGATCGGAAGGGTCATGCGGTCGTTCCTATTCGGCCGGAATCTGCATCGATGCCTTTGCAGCGGGCGGGGTCATGTTCCTTAACTCGGAAGGCAGGCTGAATTCCAGCGTTTCCTCAATCCCGTCGAGTTGCGAGACCGTAACCGGGCCGATCTTGCGCAGCGCGGCGATGACACTGTCGACCAGTTCATCGGGTGCGGAGGCACCGGCCGTGAGCCCGATCGTCTCGATGCCGACCAGCCACGCCGGGTCGACAGCATCGCCATCTGCCACCAGATAGCTCGGCAACCCCGAATCAATACCGATTTCGCGCAAGCGGCTGGAATTGGAGCTGTACTCAGCCCCAACGACCAACAGCAGATCGACGACACGGCACAGATCGCGCACAGCGGTCTGCCGGTTCTGGGTGGCGTAGCAAATGTCCGACACGTCAGGACCGATGATATCGCTGAACCGCTCGCCTAGCGCGGCGATGATGCCGCGGGTATCGTCGACGCTTAACGTGGTCTGGGTAATATAGGCGAGTGGCGCATCGTCGGGCAGATCGAGTGCAGCAACATCGGCTTCGGTTGAGACGAGATAAACCGGCGCATCGACCTGTCCGATCGTGCCTTCCACCTCGGCATGGCCTTCATGCCCGATCAACACGATCGACCGGCCCTGGGTGGCATAACGGCGGCCCTGGATGTGCACTTTGGTGACGAGCGGGCAGGTCGCGTCGAGCACTGGCAGACCCCGCGCCGCAGCCTCATTTTCGATCTCGCGCGATACGCCGTGCGCGCTGAAGACGGTGCGTGCGCCGTCCGGCACTTCTGACAATTCATCGACGAACACTGCGCCCTTCTGGCGCAGCTTGTTCACGACATGGCGGTTATGGACAATTTCGTGCCGTACATAAACGGGCGCACCATAGAGATCGATGGCGCGCTCGACGATCTCGATCGCGCGGACGACGCCAGCGCAAAATCCGCGCGGTTTTGCCAAGATCACCTGCAAGGAATAGTCCTTTCCGTCCCCCAAAAAGCCACTCGAAACCGGCGCGCATTTCCATGCGATGACCCATCTCTGCGACTTTCGCTATCGCCCCGCCTCTCACACCCCGGGTCGATCATCGCCATATTAATCGAGAAGCACCATAAGAAAAGCTGCATTTCCGCCATAACGACCCATCTGCTGCGTCGCAGCACATATTCTGTCCCGATGTGGCCCAGCCGACACGGCTGCGGCAACCGCATCAAAGCGCAATGCGCGCGATCCGGCACGCCTTTGGGACGGATAGGGGGGGTGGACTGGCATCGCGTGGCGCTTTATCCGAGCAATACAATCCGCTGGGAGTATCACGGATGTTTTCATTGATGCGTCGACCCGTTGTTGCCCTTTCAATGGCCGCTTTTGCGGCGCTGGCAATGCCCAGCGCAGCGCAAGCGCCCGATGCCGCGCGCGCGCCGGTCCAGTCGCTCAGCGACGGGCTGATCGCGATCATGAAGGCAGGCAAAAAGGCCGGTTTTGCCGGCCGGGCCGCCCAGATCGCGCCGGTGGTCGACAAGAGCTTCGACCTGCCCTTGCTCACCCGGCTCGCCGTCGGGCCGGAATGGACCAAGGCAGCGCCCGCCGATCGCACCGCACTGGTCGCCGCGCTCCGTAAGCTGACGATCAACCAATATGCTGCGAATTTCGACAGCTGGTCCGGCCAGACCTTCGCGATCGATCCCAAGGTCGATGTGCGCGGTACCGACCGGGTGGTGAAGACACGGCTCACCCAGCCCAAGGGAGAGGCCGTTAGCATCGCGTATCGCCTGCGCCAGAGCGGCGGCGACTGGCGGATCATCGATGTCTATTATCAGAATTCGATCAGCCAGTTGACCACCCGGCGTGCCGATTTCGACGGTATTGTGCGCAAAGGTGGGACGAAGGCGCTGGTCGGCCATGTCAACGCACTGGCGGAAAAGGCAGCCCGCTGAACCCGTCGCGCGCCTCGGTTCGTCCGCTGTGGATGGGAACGACACGCGCGTTGATTCTCGCCGGGTTGCTTGCATCGGGCAGCGCGTATGCCCGGCCCGTCTTGCAGGATCAGCCGGTCTCGATACCGGCCGAAGCGCCTGTCGCCGGTGCGCCAGCGCCGATGCAGGACACGCCGACCGCGCAGACATCGCTCGATTCCGCCACAACCACGCGGACTCCGGGCGATCCGCATGAGAAGTTCAATCGCTCGATGTTCGGTATCCAGCAAAAGTTCGATCGTGCGATTTTTCGCCCCGTGGCGCGGGGTTACGCCACCATCATCCCCAAGTTCATCCGCAGCGGACTGCGCAATCTACTGCGTCATATCCGCCTGCCGATTGTGTTTCTGAATGATGTGCTCCAGCTGAAGCCCAAGCGCGCCGTGCGTTCGCTGGCGCGGTTTGCGATCAACACAACGGCGGGGGTTGGCGGGCTGTTCGATGTTGCTAAAACCGCCAAACTGCCGCTCCGCAATAATGGTCTGGGCAATACGCTGGCGCGTTACGGTGTCGGACCGGGGCCGTATCTGTTCCTGCCGCTGGTCGGGCCAACACAATTGCGTGACCTGTTCGGTGGCGGGGTTGACGGGCTGATTTACCCGGTCGCGATCGGCAGCCCGTTCAACCGCACCGATTATCAGGTGTCGACGGCAGCGATTGGCGGGCTCGATCTGCGCGCCGAATCGGACGCCGGGTTCAAGGCGCTGCTCGATGGTGCGGCCGATCCCTATGCGTCGCTGCGATCGGTGTATTTGCAGAACCGCGCGGCCGAAATTGCCGATATCAAGGGTGAGGCAGTCGCCCCCGGCGGGCTTGACGATCCGCTGCTCGACCCCGAAGCCGATGCCGCCGCGCCGACGGATGCGCCCGCCGACGAACCAGGCCAGCGCGCGCCCGAGGATAGCGACGGCTCGCTCGCCCCGCCACCCGAACCCGATCCTTCACCGACGCCGTCCGCGGTGTTTACCACCAGTGCGGGCGATGCGAAGTCGGTATCGACGGCTATGGTCTCTTTCTTTTAGCGCCGTTAGCCTCAGCAGCTTGGCGGGGCGGCCCGAGCAGCGCGGGTTCGAAGATCAGCGCGCAGACGAGTGTCCAGGCCAGCGAGATAATCAGGATCTTGCCCATGCTTGCGGTGCCTGGGTGCGCCGACAGCCATAGCGCGCCGAACGCACTGCCGGTCGCCAATGCGCTAAACAATACCGCCCGGGCGAGGCTCGACTGGAGCAGATCAGCCGCCCCAGCGCGCCATGCCATCACGAAATAGATGTGGAACGCCACGCCCACCCCGAACAGCAGCGGAAAGGCGATGATGTTCGCAAAGTTGATCGGCTGACCGATGATCAAGCAACTGCCCAAGGTGAGAAAACCGGAGAGGACCACGGGCGCGAGCGTGAACGCCACCTCCTTTGCATCGCGCAACACCGCGAACAGCAACAGGCTAACCAGTACCAGCGCCAATATCCCCGCCTGCACAAATGCCCAGGCGACCGTCTTGGCCGCTTCTTGCGTCGCGACCGGCAACCCGGTTGCCGTCGGCGCCACCCGACGGACGGCGTCGGTAAAGTGGCTGAGCACGCGGTTGTCGTTGCTGTCGCCGCGCGGGAAAATCTGCACACGGGCGCGGCCATCCTTGGCGAGCCAGTCGCCGAGAATCTCGGGCGGCAGCGTTTCGCGCGTCACTTCTTCGGCCTGAAGCACCGCGCGCGCCTGATTGAGCATCACGGTGAGCGGCGACACGAGCACATCGCTGGCACGGGCGCGAACAGCGGGTTCAGCCCGGGCGATTCCCGCCAGCGTCGTCGCGAGTGCGCGGGCATGGTCCCCGGCTTCACCCGACTGCCCCGCCGCGACGCGCTCGAGCTGTGCCGCCGTCGCCCGCAGTGCCGCCACATTTTCTGCATCGCTCGGCGCGAGGGCAGTATCGAACGGGTTCAGCGTCAGGTCGAGCAGCACCGATGCGTCCTGCAGCAGCGCGATCTTGGCGGGCTGTTCAGTCGGGATGAAGCTGTCGATCGAAATCGCCTGCGCCACCTCGGGGAGCTTGCTCGCACGATCAGCGATGGCGAGCGCTTCATCGGCATCGTCCGCAAGCACAGCGATCGTGTTGGGCGTCCGCAGCGGATCGCGCATCAGATCCGTCAACGATCGATAGGCCGGGCCATTGGGATCACGCAGGTGGAGCGGATTGAAATCGAACTGGACGAGCGGGAGCAGCGCGATGCTGCCCAGCATCGACAAGCCAAACGCCCATAGCACCGTGCCCCGGTTGGCGTGCAGCCAGCGGTCCATCGGCGCAGCCTCTGCAAACCCGACTTCGGCGATCGGCTTGCCCGGTTTCAACAGCACCAGCAGCGCGGGCAGCAGCGTGATCGACAGGATCAGCGCGATCACCATCCCCAGCCCTGCAATAATGCCCAGCTCTGAAATGCCGACATAATCTGTCGGCAGAAACGCGCCAAAGCCAAGGAAGATCGCCCCCGCCGCCAACGCGAGCGGCGCACCGAGCGCAACGGCGGCCCGTTCCAGCGCCTGCGGAATCGCCGCGCCCTCCAGCCGTTCAGCGTTGAAGCGCACCGCAATTTGAATGCCGAAATCGACACCGAGCCCGACGAACAAAGGAATGAACGCGACCGAGATGAGGTTCAGCGTTCCCACCGCCGCCAGACCGATCGCGGTTGCCATCACCAGCCCGGCGATGATCGTGATGACGATCGCGGCCACGATCTTGGCAGAGCGAGTCGCGAACCACAAAGTCACCAGCATCGCCAGCGCCATCACCAGCCCGACAAAGCCGATATTCTCCTCGAGCGTCGAAAACTCCTCATCCGCCAGCGGCACCTCACCCGTTACCTGCACCGTCACGCCGTGAGCGGGATCGAGTTTCAAGTCGGCGGCGGCAGCCTTGATCGCGTTGACCGCTTTCTCGCCCGGCTTCAGCGCGCCGAAATCGAGTTTGGGCTGGGCAAGCACCAGTCGACGCAGCGGCGGTTGCTGACCCCCGCCATCGGCGAAAAGCAATTGCCACGAAAAATAGGCGGGCTGGCCCTGCGCGACCTTGCCCAGCGCATCGTCGAGCGCGCGCATCGGGCGATCGATATCGTCGAGCTTCGCCGATCCGCGCTCAACCCCAGTCAGGATCGTGCCCAGCGCCCCCATCACCCCGCGCAGTGAGGGATCGGCGGCGAGCGGCCCCAGCAAGGGCTGCGCGGCGATTAGCGACCGGGTCGTCGCCCGTACCTCGTCGAGCGAGCCGAACATCACGCCCTGGCGCGCCAGATAATCCCCGCCATCGGGGCGGCGGACGGTCTTGAAATGCACCGTGTCGCCCGAAAGCCGCTCGGCCAGCGCGGCGGCCCCTGCTTCGGCCAGTTCGGGCGTGCGGCCATCGACGATCGCAAGGGTCGTGTCGGTCAATTGCGGGAAGGCTGTATTGACCGCTGCCTCGTTGCGGCGCCAATCGACATCGGGCGAGATGAGCGCGGCGGTATTGGTCGTCATCCTGAATTGCGTGGCGGCAAAGGCAAGCGCCAGCAGCGTCAGCGTTGCGCAGAGTGTGACCAACAGCCAGGGACGATGGGCACTGAAGGCGACTGCGCGAAAAATCGGCCCTGTGTTTGTCGGACTTTTCATCGCGCTCAGCGTCGGGCCCCGCCGCCCATGAAATAGCGGAGCTTCAACGTGATCGTCTTGTCGTCGGTCAGCTGAAACTGCGCATCGCCCCATTTCGGCGGCGCGAGCTTGATCGGCGCATCGTTCGAAAAACCGACCCCTTCCTTGGGAATGCCGAACAACGCGCGATCGACCTTGGTGTTGTTGTTTTCATCATGGAAAACCTGCGCGGCATAAGTACCGGGCGACAGATTGGCGACCGTCACCACCGTCGTGCCCGCGACTGCAACCGCCTTGGCCTGTACCGGACAGCTTTTCAAAAACTCAGCCTGCCGACAGATATCGACATGGACGACGCCTTTAGCGTTGCGCACGCCCGTGACACTGATTTGGAGCGTTACCGTGTCGCCCGGCGCAGGCGCAGGGCGAGCATCGGCGGCGATGCCCAAACCGCCGCTGAACACCCCCGCAATCGCTACCCAATGCAAGCGCGTCACGCGCGCGCATCCCCCAATTGCGGTTCGAGCTTTGCTTCTTCATTCCAGCGCAGTGCCTTCAGGACGGTATCGATGATGGCATCGGCGTCGAGATTGGCCTGGGCGTACTGGATTTCGGGCTTGTCGTGATCCTGGA
>CAZWAL010000149.1:0-6816 GCA_964631905.1 uncultured Stakelama sp. | reverse complement strand
GCAAATCTATGCCGCCGATGATCGCGCCAATATCGAGATCGGCACGGTTTACCCGACGCGCGATATCCGCGCCGCGCTGTATGTCGATGCCCTGCTTGGCAAGCATTTCGCGCTGTTGGGATCGACCGGTACCGGCAAATCGACGTCTGCCGCCCTCATCCTGCACCGCATCTGCGATATGGCCCCGCAGGGCCATATCGTGATGGTCGATCCCCACGGCGAATACGCCGCCGCTTTCCGCGGCAATGGTGCGATCTATGACGTGTCGAACCTGCAAATGCCCTATTGGCTGATGAACTTCGAGGAACATTGCGAAGTGTTCGTCACCAGCCATGGGTCCGAACGCCAGATCGATGCCGATATCCTCGCCAAATGCCTGTTGATGGCGCGCGGCAAGGGGCGGTTGGGGCAGGAAATTTCGAAACTGACGGTCGACGCACCGATCCCCTATCTGCTGAGCGACCTGACCAATCTGATCACGCTGGAAATGGGCAAGATGGACCGGGCGGGCGATACCGCGCCCTATCTGCGCCTGAAAACGAAGATCGACGAGGTAAAGGCCGATCCGCGGTACGGCTTCATGTTTTCAGGCATGCTCGTTGCCGATACGATGGCCGGGTTCATCGAACGCGTGTTCCGCATGCCGGGCGACGGCAAACCGATTTCGATCATCGACGTCTCGGGCGTGCCGTCCGAAATCACAGCGGTTGTCGTCGCGGTGCTCGCGCGCATGGTGTTCGATTTCGCGATTTGGTCACGCAACGAACCGCAGCGTCCCATTCTGCTCGTGTGCGAAGAAGCCCATCGCTACATTCCCGCGGACGAGAACATGACCTCAGTTGGCCGAATCCTCAGCCGGATCGCCAAGGAAGGCCGCAAATACGGCGTCTCTCTCGGGCTGATCACGCAGCGCCCGTCCGATCTGGCCGAAGGCGTGCTGTCACAGTGCGGCACGATTATCGCGATGCGCCTGAACAATGATCGCGACCAGGCCTTTGTCCGCGCAGCGATGCCCGAGGGTGCGCGCGGTTTCCTTGATGTCATCCCGGCACTGCGCAACCGCGAATGTATCGTCTGCGGTGAAGGCGTGGCGGTGCCGATTCGCGTGTCTTTCGATTCGCTTGCCGAGGATCGCCGCCCAGCGTCGGACGATCCGCTCTTCTCGAAACTGTGGCGCGAAGTAGGGCAGGAAGATCAGATCATCGCCCGCACGATCAAACGCTGGCGCGCCCAGGGACATTGATCCCGATTTCGATGGTCGCCACAGGAATGGCGGTGCGGCGTTGCCTGCGGGTCAGCGCGCGCCGGGCTTTACGGCCAAGAGCTGCGCCACCCGCGCCTTGAATGCCCGCAAGGCCTTGCCCGAGAGCTGGGCTACTTGCGTAAACGACATGCTGCGCGGGTTGACGGGAATACCATTGCGCCACACCTCATAATGAAGATGCGGGCCGGTCGACATACCGGTTGAGCCGACATAGCCAATGATCTGCCCCTGCACGACGCGGGTGCCCGCCCGCACGGCGATCCGGCTCATATGGCCGTAGCCGGTGGCCAAGCCACCGCTATGGGCGAGCTTCACGAAATTGCCGTAACCGCGATTGCGCCCGGCGAGGGCGACGATGCCGTCCATCGATGCGCGAATCGGCGCACCATAAGCTGCGCCATAATCGACGCCCTTATGCATCCGCATCATCCGCATGATCGGATGGAAACGCACGCCGTACCCCGATGTCATCCGGCCCGCGACGGGCGATGCCATCACGCCGCGGCGTTCACCGACACCGGATGCTTCGAACCATTGGCCGCCTTTGCCGTTTTCGCCTTCGCCCCAGCGAACAAGCTGCACTTTTTTGTTGTCACGCTCGAGCCCGGCATAGAGCAGCTCACCGAGTTGCACTTCACCAGTGGCGGCGCGGGCCTGACGGATGACCAGATCGAACACATTGCTCGCCTGCACATCGCGGCCGATCGACACCTTGCTGGCAAGCGCACGAATATAGGCTTCGACCGCCTTGGCAGGCGCACCGGCGGCGCGCGCCGAGCGATACAGGCTTTGCCCCACGACCCCGCGAATACGCAGCGGCGTGTTGTCGATCGCGATCGGCTCGGGCGTCATCACCAGCGCACCATTGGTGCGCGCGACGGCGACGTTCAGATCGAACCGGGCGCGGAAACGAAGATTGTCGAGCGGGCGCGGCACATCGCGACTTGGGCGACGGCCAAGCGTCATCTGCAGCTGCGTACCGGGCCTGATCGTCGTCAGCGCCACCGCCTGCGAGACCATGCGCGCAACCGACTCGGCTTCATCGCGGGCCACACCGGCACGCGAAAGAACGCGCGAAAAGCTGTCGCCACTGCCAAGGGTCGCTGCCAGCTCGATGATCGGGCGTTCGGGCGATTCGGCGAGCGGCGCGACAAGATCGCTGGCTGCGATCCGGCGACCGGTATGCGCGCCAGCGCCCAGCGGTGTAATTGCCTGCGCACGCGCCTCTTCCCATGCCGATCCTTCGAGCGGGGCAGGGGTCGCGCCGATCAGCGGATTATCGAAACCCGGCGACATCCAGCATGTGGCAGCAATCAGCGCGGTGCAGGTTGCCGCTCCGCGCCACCACGTTGCCGAGCCGATCTGCGCGCCAAGATCCGGTGCCCAGTCGATTTGCGCCATCCGTGCGCGGAAATCTTCGAAACGGTCGTGGCGGGTCTGGGGCTGAATCGCGCGACCGAAGGAGAGTGCCGCTGCACCGCCCCCCTGTTGAAGATCATGATCGCTGCGTAAAAACACAGCCGCTCCCGCCAAATCGCGTGCACCACCCACCAGATGTACGCTGGAGAGTCGACTGTGACGCCAGACCCCTAAAGTCAAATTAACCCGGCGTCCCACCTGTCCCGATTACGACGAGTCGTGCGAGTCTGCCGATGAACAGAGGCGCCAGAAAAATTGTCGGAATTCCGCTACTAAGCGCTGAAAATCGTTAACGAAGATTTTTCATCGCCATACCCGTTGCGCTTCGGCCCCTGCCACGCAATCTTGGGATCATCATGACTGGACATGCCACCCGCCCGGTCACCGCTGTTTTGGGGCCGACCAACACCGGCAAGACGCATCTCGCAATCGAGCGAATGTGCGGCCATTCGAGCGGCATGATCGGCTTTCCGCTGCGACTGCTGGCGCGCGAAGTCTATGATCGGGTGGTCAAGCTAAAGGGCGCGGGGCAAGTCGCGCTGATCACCGGCGAGGAGAAAATCATTCCGCGCGACGCGCGCTGGTTCCTGTGCACTGCTGAAAGCATGCCGATCGACAAGGAACTCGCCTTTGTCGGCATCGACGAGGCGCAGCTGGGGGCCGATACCGAGCGCGGCCATGTATTCACCGATCGGTTGCTGCGCGCACGCGGGCGCGACGAAACGATGTTGCTGGGATCAGAGGCGCTGCGCCCGATGATCAAGGCGCTGGTGCCCGATGCGGAGATTCTCTCACGCCCCCGCTTTTCGACACTGAGCTATGCGGGCGCAAAAAAGATTTCACGGCTGCCCAAACGATCGGTGATCGTCGCCTTCTCCGCGGAGGAGGTTTACGCCGTGGCGGAGATGTTGCGGCGGCTGCGTGGGGGCGCGGCAGTGGTGATGGGGGCGCTTTCCCCACGGACTCGCAACGCCCAGGTGGCGATGTTTCAGGCGGGCGAAGTCGATTACCTCGTCGCGACCGACGCGATCGGCATGGGCCTCAACATGGACGTCGCCCATGTCGCCTTCGCATCGCTTCGCAAGTTCGACGGGCACCGCCAGCGCCGCCTGACCGTCGCCGAAATGGCGCAGATTGCCGGACGTGCGGGCCGGCACCAGCGCGACGGCACCTTTGGCGCATTGAGCGAGGAAGGACCGGGGGCGTTCACGCCGGAAGAGGTGCTGGCGATCGAGGAGCATCGTTTTCCCCGGCTCGAGCATCTTTACTGGCGCAATGGCGAACCAAACACCGCGAGTATCGATGATCTGATCGTCGATCTTGAGCAGAAGCCGCTGTCTCCCGTTTTGCGCGCGGCACCTGAATCGATCGATTTGTCGGTGCTCAAGCGGCTTGCCGAGGAAGATGGCGTGCGCGCCCGGACACAGGGGAGCGCCATGGTCAACCGGTTCTGGGCGGCGTGCGGCCTGCCCGATTTCCGCAAGCTTGGCATTGATCCGCATACCCGCTTCGTCGCGCGCGTTTATGGCCATCTGTCTGAAGGGACAGGCCATATCCCGCATGAATGGTTTGCCGCCGAAATTGCCCGGCTCGATAATGTGGCAGGCGACGTCGAGACGATCGCAGGGCGGATCGCGGCGGCCCGCAGCTGGGCCTATATTTCCAACCGCGCCGACTGGATGGCTGACCCCGTGCATTGGGCCGACCGCACCCGTGCGCTGGAGGAACGCCTGTCGGATGCACTGCACGACCGGCTGACCCAGCGTTTCGTCGATCGGCGCACGACCGTGCTGATGCGGCAATTGGGGGCCGATGCCAGTGCGTTGGCGGTAAGTGTTGCGGATGACGGATCGGTACTGGTCGAGGATCAGTTGATCGGGCGGCTCGACGGCTTTCGGTTCGTGGTTGTTGCCGATGCGCGCGCCAGTGACAAACGCTTGCTGCTGGCAGCGGCTGAGAAGCGCCTGGCAGGCGAGCGGACGCGGCGCGGCGTGGCACTTGCCGAGGCGACCGATACGATGTTGGCGCTGGCGGCGGACGATGTGCCGGGCATCGTCTGGGCGGGACAGATGATTGCGTCGCTGCTTCCGGGGGCCGCCTTTTCACGCCCCCGCGTGGCGCTCGACCGGGCGCTTGACTGCCTTGATCCGCCATTGCGTGCGCGGATCAAGGATCGGCTTGACCACTGGGTAGCGATGCAGCTTCAGCGGCACGTGCCCGCGCTGATGGCGATCGAGGCAATATCGCTCGATCCCCAGGCAGCTCCTTCCCTCCGGGTCGTGGCAGCCGCATTGGTTCAGGGGGCGGGCATGACCGATCGGCTACCGCTTGGTGAATCGATCGCAGCGCTGGCTGCCGCTGATCGCCAGCGGTTACGCAAGGCCGGTATCGTGATCGGCGCGCTCGATCTGTTCGATCCACGACTGTTGAAGCCTCACCCGGCACGGTGGCGGCAAGCATTGATTGCCGCACGGCGCGGCTCGACCATGCCGGTGCCGCCACCAGCCGCCGCGACCGTCCTCGCCCCGGGGTCCGCAGGCAGTGGGCCCGGATCCGGCTTTCGCACGATTGGCGGTCAGGCGGTTCGGATTGACCTAGTCGAGCGGCTGGCGCGCGCCGCACATGATGCCCGCGCCGGCAAAGCACCGTTTGTGCCCAATGCCGCGCTTGCCACATCGATCGGCATCGTGCCCGCAACGGTCGATCGGCTGATGCTTCAGCTCGGGTTTCGCGCGCAGGTGGCGGAAGGCGAGCCTGCCCAGTGGATCTGGCGGGGTCGCCCGGCCAGAACCAAACCCGTCGTAACCCCGCGTGACAACGCCTTTGCAGCGCTCGCCCATCTGACCGGTCGGCTTTGAGCACGATTACGAACGATCGGCACCGATCAGGGGCAGCCCAGCCATCGATGCCGGCCATGCGGATCGACAAATTTCTGTGGTTTGCCCGATTGGCCAAATCGCGGAGCGCGGCGCAGGCGGTATGCGAAACCGGCCTGATCCGGCTGGACGGACGGCGCGTGGAGCGTGCCCATGTGCTGGTTCGGCCCGGCGCCGTCCTTGCGCTGGTGCAGGGCGGGGTGGTGCGCGTAGTGCGAATCGAAAGCCTGCCGACACGCCGTGGTCCCGCACCCGAAGCCGCAGGACTTTATACCGATCTGACGAATCACGGTTGACGGGCCCGGAGTTGACGGGCGATTGGCGCGCGCATAGCAGAAGCCAACCAGCCTATCGGAGTTAATCGAGCATGACCTACGTCGTCACCGACGCCTGCATCCGCTGCAAATATATGGACTGTGTCGAGGTTTGCCCGGTCGATTGCTTCTACGAAGGCGAAAATATGCTGGTGATTAACCCCAGCGAATGCATCGATTGTGGTGTGTGCGAGCCCGAATGCCCTGCCGAAGCCATTCTGCCGGACACCGAAAGCGGCTTAGAGAAATGGCTGGAAATCAACACCAAATTCTCTGCCGAATGGCCGAACATCACGCGCAAGCGCGAAGCCCCCGCGGATGCCGATGACTATAAGGGTCGCGAAGGCAAGTTCGAGGATCTGTTTTCGCCCGAGCCTGGACAGGGCGACTGAATCGGGCTGACGGCTGTTAACTCAGGCCCGATTGAAATCGCATCGTTGCGACAAAGCATTTGCACGCGTGATGCCGGTTGGCTGGTATTTTTGTGACGACTGTGTTAAAAGCTTCCGGACGGCAGTGCCCCGTGCCCTGCCGCTACGGAGAATTGCACGCACACCGCCCCGATCGCGCCGACCGCCAAGGCCGCAAGCGCGCATCCCCCGGGGCAATGATCACGGAAAGGCTCAACAGAATGGCTGCCAAGGCGCTGTCCTTCGACGTCGGTGACTATGTTGTTTATCCCAAGCACGGCGTCGGCCGTGTAATCGAGCTCCAGCGGCAGGAAATCGCCGGCATGCAGTTGGAGCTGTACGTACTGCGCTTTGAAAAAGAACGCATGACGCTGCGTGTACCCACCAACAAAGCCGAAAGTGTCGGCATGCGTAAATTGTCGTCTGACAAGACGCTGCGCGAAGCACTCGACACGCTGACCGGCAAGCCGCGCGTGAAGCGGACGATGTGGTCACGTCGGGCGCAGGAATATGAAGCCAAGATCAATTCGGGC
>CAZWAL010000148.1:0-6933 GCA_964631905.1 uncultured Stakelama sp. | reverse complement strand
CGGCACCACCGGCAAGGGCGATGGCGGCGGCGACGAGCGAAAGACGGATAGCTGACTTCATGGCTGAATTCTCCTGCGAGCACCCTCTTCGAGGTGCGCTCGCATATACGCATCGGTGCTCGATTCGGATGCAGAAAAATTGCGCTCAAGCGTAAAAAATCGGCGACCAAATGCTGGTCGCAGATGCGGCGATCCTAAACCCGCGTCAGCGCGCCCTGCGCGACGACAGCGCCGGTCGGCTTGCCGCTTGGCGATCCACCGATCGGCTCAATCGTGACCGCAAGCGTCGCACCCGCTGCAAAGAGATTGCGATCCGCCCGGCTGATCGCCACCGCCGTCGGCTGGGTCGAATGCAGCACGCCCAGCGAATAAGGCGTGCCACCGGCAGGGATCACCCAGAGTTCAGGGCTATGGGCCGAATCCACGAGTGCGGCAGCAGCAACGCGAAGGCTGCCCGTGGCCGGATCGAATACGGCAGCAACCGGCGCGCCATTATCGACCGGCGCAATTTGCGCGACGAGCAGCGGGCGGGGTGTTGACGGCGGTGCGTTTTGCGCGATCTGCGGCGCCTTCGACCCAGGAACGGGAGCCGGGCCGGACGTCAGCACCAGCGCCAGCAGGAGCGTGGCGGCGATGCTGCTTGCCACCGCTATACCGCGCCACAGCCGCACCGGGCCATCGTCATTGGCGGCGACGGGCGATAGCGCGCGTTCGATCCGTGCAAGCCCGTCGGCTGGGGCGGCAACGTCGGGCACTGCATCGAACAGCAGGCCGAAATGAACGCGCCAAGCCTCAACCTCGGCGGCGAATTCGGGATCGGCAAGCGTGCGGCGAAGCGCGGTGGCGCGCTCCTCACCTTCGAGCAGGCCAAGCGCGAGCTCGGCGGCGGTCATTGGCACATCGGGGGTGCTGTCATCAGTCATCGCTGATGCACTCCTTCAGCCGCTGCAGCCCGCGTCGTACCCAACTCTTCATCGTGCCCAGCGGCACGCCCTGGCGTTCGGCGAGTTCGGCATAGGTCACGCCGTCGAAAAACGCGGTCCGGATGGCAAGGCGCTGGCGATCTTCCAGTGAATCGAGGCACAGGTGAAGCCGCCGGTTTTCACTCTCGACGATCATCGCATCGCTGGCGATCGGGCGATCATCGGCGACATCGGGTGCTTCATCGAGCGGCGCCGAAGGACGGCTGGTTTGCGCACGGCGCCAATCGATTGCGCGGTTCCGCGCAATCGTGGCGAGCCAGGTCACCGGGCTCGCGCGACCGGGTTCATAACCCGCCGCTCGCTTCCAAACCGTCAGATACACTTCCTGCAACACATCTTCCGCTGCCTGCCTCTCGCCACAGATACGCAGGCAAATGCCAAAAAGTTTTGAAGATGTGAGCGCATAGAGTTCTTTTAACGCAGAACGGTCTTGCGAGCCGGTCCTGATAAGGACTTCGGCGAGGTGAGCCCGGGCGGCAGCTGGGTCTTTCGGGGCGCGCATGATCGGCCCCTGCCTAGCCGCCGTTCAGCTTCCCGACAATTGTTAAGTCGACCATGATGGTTAGCAGATGATGGCGGCGCACCGTGCCGATGCGACGCCACTGCCTATCGTCGAACCGGCCCGCCAGGCAGCGCCGTTGCCTAGCGCGGCGGCAGGGTGCCTGCCGCTGGCCAGTCGGTCTTGCCGACCCGATTGAGTGTCATCTCAAAAAAGCGCTGACCGGGCTTGCCGGGTACAATCCGCTCGCCTGTTTCCCGCCAAGCCGTGCCGTCATAGGTGGCGGTGTAACGGATCGTGGCGGGGCCGGCCGGGATTTCCCAATAATAGCCCTTTGTCGTGCCGCTCTCGGTTGGCACGAGCGGGAAATTCCCCACGCGTCCCCCGGCATAGGAGCGCATCACATATGCCTTGGTCGCCGGATCGTAGGAGATGATCGCAAAGGCGTTGAAGCCGACTGATCCGTCGGGATTATAGCCCTTGCCCTCGATCACTCTCAACGTGCCGCCGAGCATCGGCCCGATCCGCTCGGTCTGGGTGACGGTGTAGGTACCGGTTGCTATTTGGGTCGATCCCGGGCCGCGCCACGTGCCGTCCATCCAGGCAAGTTTTTCCATCGCGGTTTTTTGCGCCGCTATCGCTGCATCGTCGGCGCGTTGGGCGGTCAACGGTGCCGCTCCACCAGCAAGCACGACCGCCGTTGCGATCGCCACCCGTTTCCACAGCATCTTCTGTCTCCCCGGAAATAACGAAACTGGCAAAAATTGATTGTCCGCCCATGCCGTGGCAGTTTTGCCAGCATGTCGCGTCACCCTTCGCCCCTTCACCGAATTGCCGTGGTCTACGGCAAGCATGATTTCGTGAATCGTGCCTTTGCCTTCGCGAAACGCGCGGCCAACTGGCCCGGCATGCCATTGCTCCCGTTGATCAGCATGGCGGCAGGCGTGCTGATGGCAACGGTCGGTGCGTTCGGCACCGGCACATTGCCGTTGGGGCAGCGCGCTGGATTCTGGGCCGTGCTGATGGCGATGGAGATCATCAAATGGCAGATCTGGCTGATGGTGATGGTGCGGGGTAAGCGGGACTGGTCCCGCGCCTGCCTGATCGGGATGCCGGTTCTCGCCATCGTCCTGCCGTTCGAGATTCAGGCGAGCTTTGCGCTGGTCGGCGTGGAGGTGCATTTCGGGCCGGGCGACATCTGGCCAAAGGCGCTGGTGATTGGCGCGGTCATCTTTCTTACGGTGTCGGTCGTCCAGTGGTGGCGAACCCCCGCACCGTTGGCGCCGCCGGTTGCCCCTGTTGCGACCGCTGACAAGCGCCCGGCCTTTCTCGACCGCGCGGGCATCGCGCGGATCGGTGATCTCGACATGGTCGAAGCAGAGGATCATTATTGCCGCCTTCACCTCGGCAGCGGTGGCAGCGTGCTGCTTCATCTGCGGTTCGGTGATGCGATCGGCCAACTGGCGGGTGTCGATGGCCTGCAGATCAACCGCGGAATCTGGGTGGCGGCCGCTGCGGTGCGCGGGGCGGCGCGCGACGGGCGGCGCTGGCGTCTTGTGCTGAAGGGGGAGCGGCGAGCGCCCGTCAGCGCGCGTTTTACAGGCGATGTGCGGGCGCGCGGCTGGCTCCGTCCGCCAATAGACTAAGGCGGGCGACTATGCGGTAGCGTTCGAGCGCGTCTTTGGCTAAGGCCCGACATATCCTTTGTCGTCTGGAGCTATCGCGCCTTTATGCGCATCGCCATCGCATCCGATCATGCCGCCTTTGCCCTGAAGCAACTGCTGATCCCCTGGCTCCAATCGCAGGGGCATGATGTGGTTGATCTCGGCACGCACGGCCCGGAAAGCGTCGATTATCCGGATTACGGCGCGGCCATCGGCGCTGCGCTGGCCGATGGCACGGTCGATCGAGGCATTGCGCTGTGCGGTTCCGGCATCGGTATTTCGATTGCCGCCAATCGCAACCCGGCGTGCCGCTGCGCGCTTGTTTCTGAGCCCCTGTCCGCTGAACTCGCCCGCCGCCATAATGATGCCAATGCGATCGCGCTCGGTGCCCGCTTGATCGGCGAGGAAATGGCGCGTGCCTGCATCACCGCATTTCTGTCGGCCGAATTTGAAGGCGGCCGCCATCAGCATCGCGTCGATAAGCTTGGCGCACCGTTACCCGAAAGGTCAAACGCATGAGCACTAATCCCCGCATTTTGAGCGATGTGCAGCCGGACGGTTTTTTCACCCGCACGCTGGCCGATGCAGATGCCGCCGTGTTCGGTGCGATCCGCCAGGAACTGACCCGCGAGCAGACCCAGATCGAGCTGATCGCGAGCGAAAACATTGTGTCGAAAGCCGTACTGCAGGCGCAGGGATCGGTGTTCACGAACAAATACGCTGAGGGCTATCCCGGCAAGCGTTACTATCAGGGCTGCGCGCCGTCTGATGCGGTGGAAACGCTGGCGATTGACCGGGCCAAGCAGTTGTTCGGCTGTGCTTACGCCAATGTGCAGCCGCATTCGGGCGCGCAGGCCAATGGCGCGGTGATGCTGGCGCTGGTAAAGCCAGGCGAGACGATCCTGGGGATGAGCCTGGATGCCGGTGGCCATCTGACGCATGGCGCGAAGGCGGCAATGTCGGGCAAATGGTTCAACGCGGTCCAGTACGGTGTCGATCCAGTGACCCATCTGATCGATTTCGATCAGGTCCGCGCCCTGGCGCTGGAGCATCAGCCAAAGCTGATTATTGCAGGGGGTTCGGCCTATCCGCGCCAGATCGATTTCGCCAAGTTCCGCGCGATTGCGGACGAAGTGGGTGCCTATTTCCTCGTCGACATGGCGCATTTCTCCGGCCTGGTCGCCGCCGGGCTGCACCCGTCGCCCTTCCCACATGCGCATATCGCGACGACGACCACGCACAAGACGCTGCGGGGTCCGCGCGGTGGCATGATCCTCTCCAACGACGAGGCGCTCGGCAAAAAGCTCAACTCGGCGGTGTTCCCGGGGCTGCAGGGCGGTCCGTTGATGCATGTCATCGCTGCCAAGGCAGTCGCGTTCGGCGAAGCACTCGAGCCCGATTACAAAAGCTATATTGCCGCTGTGATCGAGAATGCGAAAGTGCTTGCCGCCACGCTGAAGGAGCGCGGTGCCGAGATCATTTCGGGCGGCACCGATACCCATCTTGCGCTGATCGATCTCTCGCCGCTGGGCGTCACCGGCAAGGATGCCGACGAGGCGCTCGAGCGCGCGGGCATCACCTGCAACAAGAACGGCATTCCCAATGATCCACTGCCGCCGACCAAGACGAGCGGTATCCGCGTCGGCTCCCCCGCAGGCACCACCCGCGGCTTTGGCCCCGCCGAATTTCAGGAGATCGGCCATATGATCGCCGATGTGCTCGACGGGTTGCGCGCGCACGGTGAGGGGGGCGATCCGGCGGTTGAAGCCAATGTCCGCCAGCGCGTTCTTGCGTTGTGCGCGCGCTTCCCGATTTATCCTGAGGGGATGTAAGCATGACCGAAGACGAAAAAGCGCTGAGCAAGAAAATGGCCGTCGCCGCATTGATTGGCGCGGTGATCGCGATTCCGGTGCCGTTCGTGGGGCCGATTATCGGCGCAGCGGCCGGCGCGGGCTTTACCTATTTTCGTGCAAAGCGACGGGGCTGAATGCGCTGTCCCTTTTGCGGCCATGAAGACAGCCAGGTAAAAGACAGCCGATCGACCGAAGACGGCGCCGCCATCCGCCGTCGCCGCCAGTGCGAAGGGTGTGCTGCGCGCTTCACGACGTTTGAGCGCATCCAGCTGCGCGAACTGACTGTGCTGAAGAGCGAAGATCGCCGCGAGCCGTTCGACCGCGAAAAACTGATGCGATCGGTGGCGATCGCGTGCCGCAAACGCCCGATCGACGGCGTCCGCATCGAAAAGCTCGTTACCAGCATTCAGCGCCAGCTCGAGACGCTCGGCGACGGCGACATTCCGTCGACACGCATCGGTGAAATGGTGATGGACGGGCTGAAGGAACTCGATTCGGTCGCCTATATCCGCTTCGCCAGCGTCTATAAGGACTTCCGCGAGGCGCGCGATTTCGAGGAGTTCGCGGGCAATGTGAGCGAAGTGGCGAAGGGGTGAGCACGCGAGCCCCAAACACTGCCCCGCCCCCCGTTATCGTGCTCGTCCGCCCCCAGCTTGGCGAGAATATCGGCAAGGCGGCGCGGGCAATGCTCAATTTCGGGCTCGTCGAGTTGCGGTTGGTGTCGCCGCGTGATGGCTGGCCCAATCCGTCCGCTGGTCCAGCGGCATCAGGGGCGGATGCGGTGATCGAAAACGCGGTCGTGTTCGACAGCGTCGCCGCGGCGGTTGCCGATTGCGCACAGGTTTATGCAACCACAGTGCGCAAGCGCGGGGTGACAAAGCCCGTGGTGACGCCCGAAGTGGCTGCTCGTGACATTCACGCCGCGCCCACCCGAGCGGCTATCCTGTTCGGTCCCGAACGTGCGGGGCTGGAAACCGATGATGTCGCGCTTGCCCGCACGATCATCACCGTGCCGATCAATCCCGACTTCGGCTCGCTAAATCTGGCGCAAGCGGTGATTCTGGTCGCTTATGAATGGAGCAAGGGCGTTGCACTCGCCAGTCCGCCGATCACCGATCTGCCCGAACCGGCGCCGCATGAGGAGCTGGAGGGGATGATCCAGCAGCTCGATGTAATGCTCGACCGCGCCGGTTTCTATTTCCCGCCGGATCGCACCCCGGTCACGCGGCGGACGTTGCGAACGTTACTGACCAAGCCGGGCTGGTCGAGCCAGGAAGTCCGCACGATGCGGGGGGTGCTATCAGCGCTCGACAAGCCTCGTGACCGGAGCTGAGCAGACGGGCATTCAATCAACGCCGGTCGAACGCCTCGAATTCATAGGCGATCGACGCCTCGACCAGCATGTCCCATATGTCGCGCACCAGCGCATCTGGCACGCCCGCCGTCGCGGCGGCGGCGCGTACATTGGCGATCACCTGGGCCTTGCGGACGTCGTCGCGCACTGCGCCGCGTGTCGGCTTGATCCGCGCGGCGGCATCCATATAGGCAAAGCGCCGTGCGAGCAGCGCGACGAGCTCGCGGTCGACTTGGTCCACGCCCGCGCGCACTTCGGTCATCGTCGAACAATCGGGGCCGGAAAGGATCGTATCGGTCATGCGACGGGCTTTTGACGGCACATAGCGGGCCTGTCCAGCGTGCGTGATCCAGCTTGACTCAACAGCGCCCTGTCGCTAGCTGCCCGCCTTCGCAAATGGCCCCGCACCCCGGTGAAGCGGTGGCCCTGTTTGGATCCTTCACAGATCACCACAGAGCGATGACCGGGATATCGCGTGCCCCCATCGGGTGCGCGGTCGTTGTTGGCAATTGCAAAGGAATACACATGTCGAAGCGCCAAAGCGCCAAGTACAAGCTCGATCGCCGCATGGGCGAGAATA
>CAZWAL010000147.1:0-6946 GCA_964631905.1 uncultured Stakelama sp. | reverse complement strand
CCGCCTCGGCCATGTCGACCGGCTGCACCACCGCGATCACGCGCTCGCCCATTTCCGGGCATGGCCCGCCGATGACGGCGACGTCCGCGACGCGCGGATGGGTGATCAGGCGGTTTTCGATTTCCTGCGGATAAATATTGACCCCGCCAGAGATGATCATGAAGCTCTTGCGATCGGTGAGGTAGAGATAGCCCTCCTCATCCACGCGCCCGATATCGCCGAGCGTCGTCCAGCCATGGGCGTTGCGCGCCTCGGCGGTCTTCTCCGGATCATTATGATATTCGAACACGCCGCCGCCCGCGAAATAGACCAGGCCTTCGGTGCCCGGTGGCACGTCATTGCCAGCCTCATCGCAGATGTGGAGCTCGCCATAGGCGGCTTTCCCGACCGATCCCTTGTGCGTCAACCACTGCGCTGAATCGATCGTCGTCAGGCCATTGCCTTCTGACCCGGCATAATATTCGTAGAGCACCGGCCCCCACCACGCGATCATCGCCTCCTTGACGGGAATCGGGCACGGGGCGGCGGCGTGGATCGCGACCTTCAGGCTCGACAGATCGTAGCGCGCGCGGGTCGCTTCATCGAGCTTCAGCATCCGGACGAAATGCGTCGGCACCCACTGGCTGGAATTGACCTTGTACCGATCGATCGCGGCGAGCGCGGCTTCGGGATCGAAATGCTGCATCATCACGACGGTGCCGCCCAGCCGCATCACCGTCATCGACCAGCGAAGCGGCGCGGCGTGATAGAGCGGCGCGGGTGAAAGATAGATGCTGTCCGGCCCCAACCGGTAAAGCGCCTGGGCGAGCATCACCAGCACATTGGGTGCGGTGATCGCGGGATCCTCCGGCAGCGCGACGCGTACCCCCTTGGGGCGGCCCGTGGTGCCCGACGAATAGAGCATGTCGATGCCCGCACGTTCATCCGCAATCGGCGTATCAGGCATCGCAGCGACGGCGGCGGTCCAATCCTCCCACCCGTCGACCGTGCCGCCGATCATCAGTCGAGCGCAGTGCGACAAGGGTTGCACGAGTGCCGCCACGACCCCCGCCATAGCGGCGGACCCGACAACGAGCTTCGCGCCCGAATCGCGGACGATATACTCCACTTCGGGCGCGGTGAGCTTGCTGGGGATACAGACGTAAAACAGCCCCGCCCGCTGCGCGCCCCAAGCGATGTCATAGAATTCAGGGATGTTATCAAGGAACAGTGCGATCGTATCGCCGATGGCCAGCCCAGCGCGGCGGAAGAGCTGCGCGGCGCGGTTCGATTGCGCGTCGAGCGCGGCATAGCTGATCGTCTGGCCGGTTTCGGCGACGATCAGCGCCGGTTTTTCCGGCGCGGCAGTGGCGTGGACGCTGGGATGCACCCGTCTCTCCTGTTATCATTTTGCGGCGACGCTACCGGGCGGTAACCGCGTCGGCAATCAAGTTATGTGGTGCCGCATCCGACGGGGCCAGCCGATAACCCTGCCCGCGTTCGGTGTGGAGCATGGGCACCGCAAAGCCACGATCGAGCTTCGCGCGCAGGCGTGACATATGGACTTCGATGACGTTAGTACCGGGATCGAACCGCAGTCCACACAGCGCCGACACCAACGTCTGGCGCGATACGACCTGGCCCGGCGCGCGCGCAAGGACGAGCAACAAGCGATATTCACGCGGCAGCAGCGCGATCGCACGGCCCGCGCGGCTGACGGAGCGCTCAAGCGTATCGATGCTGAGATCACCGATCCGGAGCCAGCGGGTGGCGACGTTCCGCCGAACGATCGCCGCGATACGGGCAGCGATCAGGGCGTCGCTCGATTGAACTGACAGGGCATCATCAGCGCCGCCGTCAAGCGCTGCGACCAACGCGTCCTCGTCGCCATCGATCAGGTGCAACAGGGGGATGCCGCCGCTATCCAGATCACTCCACCGTGCCGAGGCCGTCCGATCATCAACGATCGCCGCCGCGGCGCCGTGCGCGACGGGATCGGCATTGGCGCAGATAGCAATAAGGCCGCGTGCGGCAAGTGCCACGGCAAGTCCGGGCCTATCGACATTGATCAGGACCATGGGTGCCATCTGTCGACGTTAGGCAGTTTATCCCATGATTTACGCAGGATCACCTCCATTATGGAGCGAGTTAGCGCTCCATAAGTGCGATCCGCGCGCGAGCGGATGCGGCGACGTAGCCATCCACGTCCCCCGTCGCGCGCACGAAGATCTCGAAACGCGCTGCCGGGTCAGGCTCGGTCGAGGCCAGGGCGGTCAATGCCGTCATGCGCATCCGAGGGCTTGGGTGGCGCATCGCAAAATCTCGGGCGAGATCGATGCCGTTGCAGCCACCGAACTGGGACGCCAGCGCGACCAGCGCCTCTGACGGTGCGGTCGTCAGTACGCCTGAAAGGGTGCCTGCTGCCGTATCGAAGCGGTATTGATCCCACCAGGGTTGGGCACGGTCGTAACCGAGGATGTTGAGCGACACCGAAAAGCTGTCCGGCGGCAGTTGGGCGTGCACATCGTGCCGGGCGCGGTACAGCATCAGCTTGCCGGGTTCGAGCCGCGACCGCTCGACGAAGCGCAAGCCCGCATCCTCCCCGATCACGCCGGAGAGCCCCGTGACATCATAGTCGTAATAATCACTCCAATAGCCGGGGCCGAGATAGCCGACGGTCAGGAACGAGAAATTATGATCGTGCGGCATGTTATAGAAAAACGGCGCCGTGCCGCTGGCGCGAACGACGGCATCATCCGCGGCCGGCCAGAAATTGGCACGCAGCAAATACCGGCCATTGCCGGGGCGCAGCAGGAAAACCTGTGCAGTATAGGCATTGCCCGCTACCTGATCGGCGCAGCGCGCTTTCAGCGACTCGATCGCGAGATCAGCGAGGAAATCGCGATTACGACCGAGCCGGGCGAGCAGTGGCCCTGCCGTGGCGAAGGACTCCGCGCACCGCACATCGAAATCATGACGGTCGAGCGCATCGACGAGATCATCGAGGCCGATAGCGTCGCCGGCGCCGGGATCGATCACGACTGGCATGGCCACCACTTCTCGGCGATGGGCAGCATCTGCGCGGCGGCGGCGCGGACCTCGGCATTGGGATCGCCTGTCATCTCGCGCAGCCGGGGCAAGGCGCCCGCGACATCGAACGCCAGCCATTCTCGCATTGCCCACCAGCGAACGAAATAGGCGGGATCATGTGTTGCCGATGCCAGGCTCGTCGCGGCATCGGCGCGACCCATATTGCGCAGGAACGCCAACAACATCTGCGCCCGCGACGCTTGATCATCGAGCGCGGCGACGCACAGCAGCCGCCCGTCATCGATGGCATATTCGCGCATGAACGGGGCGGAATCGGCCCGGATCGTAGCGGTGATCGTCACGACGTCCGCGGTTGCACCGTCGATCAGCATCGCCTGTGTTCGCCCGTCGACCGTTACGACTTCGCCGTCGTTCGGGCGCAGCGGATCGATGGCGCGGCACGGTGCCGCCGCCTGTGCCGAAAACCCCGCACCGGCACTATCCGCCTGCCAGCGACGCAGCGTCGCGCCACCGCTGCGCCAATACCGCACGACCGACAGCCGACCCGGCACAACCACCGATCGCGGGGGCGGCAGGCTGCGCAGTCCGTCCGCCGACAGGATCGATGCCGATATCGTCACCAGCGGGTGATCGACCAACAACGCCCCGATCCGCAGCGGATCGCGGCTGACCCGGAGCGGCGGCTGAAACCAGTCGTCGACCGCGAGCGCACCGATCAGCGGCGCGATCAACGCCTCGATCCATCGATCGTCGGCCAATAATCCGGCCGCCCGCAACGCCACATCATCAGCGGTCAGCCCCTTACCCACAAAGGCTGTCTCTGCCTGCCGATAGGCTGCTCCCTCTCGCCAGGCGGCGGCGGCGCGCAACGACCGTTCATGCGCCGTGCGCAGCGTTTCGGCATCGGCGATTGGCACTAGCCGGGGAGCAACCGGGACGTCGAGCATCGCCGATCAGCCCGGATCGATCTCGTACACGACGATCGACATGCCGATGATGTATTCAAAAACATCGTCCGCGGCTGATTCGAGCGCGCGGATGGCGCCGCTCGTCGCTACTTGCGTTCCCAGATCGATAATCTGGCTGATATCGAGTCCCAGCATCACGTTAGTCCCCTTCCTTGCCCACCTCAGTGCGGGCAAGGACAAGGCTATGACGGCAATGCGCCGGGGCTGAGTTAAATCGCTGCAAGCTTTGCCAGGGCGCTGGCCCCGCTTGCACCCGCCGGACAGCCGTGTAGACCGCCGTCACGATGAGCCAGCCAGCCCCCCTCACCTTTGATCCGCGCCTGTTCGTGGGCGCCGGCAAGCGTGGCCATGCCGGGCTGCTCGGCATCCAATATCATGATCACGGGCCCGACTGGGCCGAGCTGAAGCTGCCATATGATCCCCGGCTGATCGGTGATCCCGAAAGCGGGGTGCTCGCGTCGGGACCCATATTGACGATGATGGACATGGCGACCAGCCTGTCGGTGTGGATCAAGCTCGGTAGCTTCCGCCCGCATGCGACGCTCGATCTGCGGATCGATTATCTGCGCCCGGCGACCCCTGAAAAGACCGTCTATGGCCGCGGCGAATGCTACCGGATCACGCGCACCATATCGTTCATTCGCGGCACCGCGCATGATGGCGACCCTGACGATCCGCTCGCGCATGTGGCCGGCACCTTCATGTTCATGGAGTGGAAGCCGTGAAGCTACCACCCTATGCCGATGTTCTGGGGCTGGTGATCGAGCCGGGTGCGGATGGTCCACCCATTCTCATGATGCCATTTGTTATGGAAGTAACCGGGCGGCCTGGTTTCCTGCACGGTGGCGCGATTGGCGGGCTGCTTGAAATGGCGGCGATCGCCTCGCTCCAGCACGCGCTGGAGGCGGATGGAGGCGGCAAGATCAAGCCGATCAACGTCACCGTCGATTATATGCGCGGCGGGCGCGACAAGGAAACGCGGGCGCTGGGCATCGTTACCCGGCTCGGCACGCGGGTCGCCAATGTCGAGGCCCATGCCTGGCAGGATGACCGCGACCGGCCGATTGCGTCGGCCCGGATGAACTATCTGATCGTGCGGCCGTGAGGGAAATCGCGGCGCTACTCCACACGGCGAAGGCGGCACGCGACGCGGGCGATCTGGCGGCGGCGATCGATCATCAAAGTGTCGCGATCGAACAGCTACGGGCCGGCACCAATCCGCTCGCGCTCGCCCATGCGCTGCGGCACCGCGCGGACATGCTGATCGACGCAGGCCGCGCCGAAGAGGCCGAGCCCGATTGTGCGCAATCCCTGTGGTTCTACGCGCAAGTCCCCGAAGCGCCACCGCTCGACATCGCCAATGCCGTCCGCTGTGCCGCCTGTCAGGCCGAAGCGGTGGGCGATGTGACGAGCGCGATCGAGCTGTGGCGCGATGCCCGCACGCGGTACGCCAAGCTCAGCGATGTGTTCGAGGCAATGACGGGCAGCCCCGCCAATCCGGGCGTTGCCGAGGCAACGATGCGGATCGAGGCGCTGGGCGGGGAATAGCGGGCGCGATGCGCACCAAACTGAGCGTTTGCGCCCGAAAGGCCCGGTTTGAGAGCGCGGCGGCGGCGCTGATTGTTGCACGCGACAAGAGCGTCCCACTCCGGCCTTATCGTTGCGACCGCTGCGGGCAGTTCCACCTGACGAGCCGGACGAAGGGCAAATGGCCTGCAATAGGTAGGTTAGATAAACCGGGAGGCTAGCAAATGACCCCTCAACACCCTTCGTACTCGACGAAAATGTTCGGTACACTGGACGGCAATCGACTAGGAATGACAATGACGATCGGACCCGCGCCCGGCCAGAAAAGGGTTAAGCTTGACCCTCTGACTTCGTGTGTTTCGCAGATTCATATTCGATTTGATGACACAACTCTATCGACTGCAACATGTTGCTTCTGGAAACAGAACAACGAATTTTACCTTGTTACAAACTGGCATAATGTTACGGGTAAAGATGCTAGAACTCTCAGTCATATAGATGAAAAGAATGTTTCTGAACCCAACAACTTTATTTTTCGTGGTTTCGCAGATGGCGACCTGAACCGAATAATACAAATTTCGTTAGATCTGTACGACAGTGACCAAGAACCTCTTTGGCTAGAACATCCGGTTTTTTCTAATAAGGTGGATGTCATTTGCATTCGGCTATCATCAGAAGTGGAAAATAACGTCTTTCCAATTAACGAACGTACCAACGGCCCTATAACCGCGGTCGTCTCAGATGACGTATTCGTATTAGGTTTTCCTCTGGGAATCTCGATCGAAACTACGGCTCTCTGGAAACGTGCAACCGTCGCCTCCGAGCCAGATTTTGATATTCAAGGATTGCCAATGATCTACGTGGACACCGCGACGTCGAGAGGAATGTCAGGCTCGCCGGTAGTCCGTCAAGGCTCGTCCGGCTATATGGCGGACGGTAAATTCATGACGTTATTCGATCCAATATCATCGTTTGTCGGTCTGTACTCCGGTCGAGTCGTTCATTCAGGCAGTCTTGACGCACAACTAGGGATAGTTTGGAAAAAGCAAGCAATTGAAGATATCATTCGTGGAAATCAGCGTGGTAATCGGCGGCGCTGGAAGAAATGGGAGTAGCGAGCGCCGCCAGGTTCTCTTTCCCGACCTACCCCTTTGGCGTCAACTTGATCAGGCGACCCTGCGAACCGTCATCGCCATCCTCGAGAACATAAATCGCGCCATCGGGACCTTGTTCCACTTCGCGGATGCGCGCGCCCATATCGAACTGGTCGCCTTTCTTTGCATTGGTGCCGTCAATGTCGACGCGGACGAGTGCCTGGCTCGACAGCCCGCCGATAAAGGCATCGCCCTTCCACGCGGGAAACAGATTGCCCGAATAGATGATTAACCCACCCGGCGAGATCACCGGGGTCCAGAATACCT
>CAZWAL010000146.1:5183-6998 GCA_964631905.1 uncultured Stakelama sp. | reverse complement strand
ACAAGCTGGTCGAGGGGATGGCCGCGCGCGGCTATGAACGCGATTTCGCGCAGCGATGCTTCAAGCAGATCGAAGGCTTTGGCAGCTATGGCTTTCCCGAAAGCCATGCCCTGTCCTTCGCGCGGCTGGTCTATGTGTCGTCGTGGATCAAATGCCATCAGCCGGCGGTTTTTGCCTGCGCGTTGCTGAACGCCCAGCCGATGGGCTTTTACGCGCCCGCCCAGATCGTCCGCGATGCGCGCGATCATGGCATCGAGGTGCGGCCGATCGATATCAACGCGAGCGACTGGGACAACAGCCTTGAACCCGCGGATGATGGCAAGGGATTGGCGCTGCGGCTCGGCTTTCGGCAGATGGATGGTTTCCGGCAGGTATGGGCGCAGGGCCTTGTTGCAGCACGCGCGGATGGCCCGTTCGACAGCGTCGAGGCGCTTGCCCGCCGTGCGAACCTGCCGCAGCGCGGGTTGCGGCAGCTTGCCGATGCGGATGCCTTCGGCTCTCTCGCGCTCGATCGTCGACAGGCATTATGGGATGTACGCCGCACCCCCGATGCAGAGCTGCCCCTGTTCGCTGCGCGGCAAGTGCCGGAACTGGGGATCGAACCCGATATGGCATTGCCCGCCATGTCCGATGCCGAACAGGTTGCGGTCGATTACCAGACGTTGCGGCTATCGCTGAAGGAACACCCGATGCACTTTGTGCGTCCGATCCTGCGTCGCGAAGGCGTGCTGAGTGCGGCGGAAACCACCCTGTCCCGCGCAGGTGCCAGCGTGCGGATGGCCGGTATCGTGCTGGTGCGGCAGCGGCCGGGCAAGGGCAATGCGATCTTCGTGACGCTGGAGGATGAAACCGGCGTTACCAACGTGATCATGTGGGCGCGGTTGTTCGAGGCCTATCGCCGTCAGGTGATGACCGCGCGACTGATGCTGGTCGAAGGTGAAGTCCAGCGCAGCCCTGAAGGCGTTATCCATTTGATGGCATCGCGCATTATCGACCGGACCGAGCTGCTCGACAGGCTTGGCGACATGCCCCCACCAATGCCGCTGTCGCGGGCGGATGAAGTGGTGCGGCCGGTTTATAATCGCCACCCGCGCGACGCCCGCATCTTGCCCAAGTCACGCGATTTCCACTGAGCTTTTCGGCCGTCACGCCTTCATCACCGACAATGCTGGCCACAAAAAACCACATCAAGCCATCGACACCCTACAAAAAGGGATGCTGCATGGCAGATGGATTGATTACCAAAACGTTACGGTTTAGTGTTTCTTTGTCCGGTCCGGTGCGGTTTCGTCCAACGAAATAACATTTTGCCGTACACGGGGAGACCGGCGGTAGATCGGGTGTCTTGGGGGAGTGGTTTATGACGAAGCGTCCTGTTCGCGCGCGTAGCGTGAAGTCCGTTCTGATGATTGGATCGTCAGCGATCGTTCTTCAGGCTATCGGCGTTCCTTTACCCCTCCCGAAGGACGACACCGGGGTTACCTCATGGCTCGGCGCAACGGCAGCCAATGCACAGCTTACCGCGGGTGAATCCAGCTCGATCTCGAGCCAGGTTTCCTCGCTCGCATCAGCCATCAGTGACGTCAGCAGCGTCGTCAACAACGTGTCCACGTCGCTGTCGAGCACGTCGTCGATCGTCACCCAGTTGAGCACTGGCCTCTCCAACACGAACACTTCGCTCGCCAATGTCTCATCATCGGTCGCCTCGCTCGCAACTACCGTAACGAACATCTCGACCTCGCTGTCGAGCACGTCGTCGATCGTCACTCAGCTCAGCACTGGCCTGTCCAACACGGACACGTCGCTCGCCAATGT
>CAZWAL010000146.1:0-5083 GCA_964631905.1 uncultured Stakelama sp. | reverse complement strand
GACACGTCGCTCGCCAATGTTTCATCTTCGACTGCCTCGCTTGCCACCACGGTCACGAACGTTTCGACCTCGCTGTCGAGTACATCTTCGATTGTGACTCAGCTGAGCACTGGCCTGTCCAATACAGACACGTCGCTCGCCAATGTCTCGACGTCGACGTCGTCGATCGCAACCGCGGTCACGAATGTCTCGACCTCATTGTCCAATACCGCGTCGTCGGTTGCCTCACTCAGCACCGGTCTTGCTGATGCGAACACGTCACTTGCCAATGTGTCGACCTCAACATCGTCGATCGCGACGGCGGTCACCAATGTGTCGACGTCGCTTGGCACCGTGTCGTCGACGCTTGCCAACCAGACGGCACTGACGTCGACCTCGCTTGCCAATGTCTCTTCATCGCTGGCGTCGATTTCGACGGCGGCCGCCACGCTGCAAGCCGGCACCGAAGGGCCGATGCGGACCAACAATGCCGGTAACCTTGCGGCACCGACAGCGACTGGAGCCAATGCCGTCGCGGCAGGCTTCGGATCGAGCGCGACAGGCGATAACGCGATCGGTATCGGTTCCGGCGCGACTGCGAGCGGCCTTGATGCTGTCGCCATCGGCCGCGGCGCCATCGCCACGAACGGCAAGGCCGTGTCGGTCGGCTCCGGCAATATGGCCTCGGGCAACGGTGCGGTCGCGATCGGCGATCCGAACGTCGCGACGGGCCAGGGTGCGGTTGCCATCGGTAATACCAATACGGCGAATGGTCAGGGCGCAGTCGCGGTCGGCAATCTCACGACAGCCACCGGCAAGGCTGCCGTCGCGATCGGCGACGCTGCCAATGCCGGTGTCGCGGGTGCCATTGCTATCGGTGATGCAGCGCGCGCCACCGCTGCAACCACAACGGCGATCGGTTCAGGCGCCGCAGCCACGGGCGCCAACTCGGTCGCTCTCGGTGCGGGGTCTGCGGACGGCGGGGCGGCCAATGTCGTTGCCGTTGGCAGCACGACCCAGACGCGCCGGATCATCAATGTTGCGCCCGGCACGCTGGTTGCCAATGGCACCGATGCGGTGAACGCCGGGCAGCTCGTCGCCCTGTCGACCTCGATCGACACGCGCTTTGCGATGCTCGGCGCAGCCTCAGCGATTACGACCAACAATATCGCAATCGGTCTTGGCGCCTCGGCTGCCGGCACCAACGCCGCGGCATTTGGCGGCCAGGCTACAGCAGCCGGGGCCGGCGGTGTTGCCGTCGGGTTCCAGGCAAGTGCGGCTGGGGCAAACGGTGTCGCGATCGGCAATGGCGCGCTCGTTCAGGCGGGTGCGACCAACGCGATCGCGATCGGTGCGGGGTCGGTGGCGACTGCACCCAACAGCGTTTCGTTCGGTTCGCCCGGCAATGAGCGCCGGTTGACCAACATCGCCCCCGGCGTGAACCCGACCGATGCCGTTACGCTTGGCCAGCTCAACAACATCTTCAGCACTACCCGCGACGATATCCGCCGTGCCAATGGCGGTGTTGCGATGGCGCTCGCCGCCTCAACGGTCCAGCTGCCGCTCGATGTCGGTGAAATGGGCATCACCGGCGGTGTCGGTGTGTTCCAGGGCCAGACATCGTTCAATTTCAAATACCAGATGCGGCCTTCAGAGGATTTCACGCTTGGGGTTGGCGTTGGCGTGAACACCAATGGCGGGAACGTTGGCGCATCGGCGGGTGTCGGCTATAAATGGCGCTGACACGCGTTAAGGGGCCGCCGTGGCAACGATCAAGATAGGGGTCACGGCGGGGCGGGGCAGCGAGTTCATCGATCAGATTCTGTGGTCGTCTGGGCTGAACCAGAACATCGTTTACATGATTATGCTGCTGCAGCGCCTGCCGGAGATCGCGCAGGTCGCGCTGATCGATTGCAGTGACGTCGAAACCCCGCACCCGCTTGCCGAGTGGTGCGGGGTGACGTCCATGAAACAGCATACCGCAATCGCCGAACTCGACATCATCATCGAGCTGGGATCGCGGACCGACGATGTTCTCGGCAAGATGTTCCGCGATCAGGGCGGCAAGATCGTATCCTACATGGCGGGAAACGCCGCCATCATGAATTTCGAGTGCGTCGCCTCGAACAGCGCGAATGGTGAGATCGCGGCAAAAAACCCGTTCGACGCCGTCTGGATTACCCCGCAACACTGGCACACCAACCGGGCGTGGAGCGTCCTGATGCGGTGCCCGGTTACCGAAATGGTACCGCATATCTGGGAACCGGTGTGTCTCGAGGCTGCGGTCAAGGCGAAGAAGCTGCGCTATTTCTGGCATGATCGTGATCTGAGCAGCGGATACCGGGTCGGCACCCTGGTGCCCAACATCAACACCGTGAAAACCTTCCACATTCCGCTGTTGTCGATCGAGGAAGCCTATCGATCGGCGCCGCAGCTCATCGACCGCGTCATGCTGTTCAACACCGAAAAGTTCGTGGGCGTGCCGCATTTCGAAGAATTCATCGCAGCAACGTCGCTCGCCCGCGACAAGAAAGTCTATTCAGAAGCGCGTTGGATGACTACCAATGTCATCGGCGCCCATATCGACGCTGTCGTAGAGCATCAGTGGGAAAACAACCTGAACTATTTGTATTGGGACGTGCTCTATTCGGGGCATCCCTTCATCCATAATTCAACCGAGATCGAAGGTGCTGGCTATTATTACCAGTCATTTGACAGTCAGGATGGCGGCCGGGTGATTGTCGACGCGCTCAGCCAACATGCCGGGCGGGCAAAACAGGCGCGCCAGGATGCGGTTGATTATCTGTGGCGATACCGGGTCGATAACCCGGCGGTACAGGCGCGGCACAGCGAGTTGATCGATATGGTAATGGCGGCATGATGAAGTCTCCGAAGGTTTGGCGACACATAGTTGCCGTCAGCGCGGCCAGTGCATTGATCGTCGGCGGCATCGCGGTCGCGCAAACGGGCGGGGTGGGGGCTGCATTTCGTGCGCCGTCCTATGCGCTTGCACGGCTCAATGATGCGATCCGTCAACTCAACTTGAAGGCATGCGGGCCGACCATATCGGAGGCTGCGGGCTTCCTGTTCGAACGGGGCGACGTGCAATTCGTGGTCCAGCCGCTGGGCCCTGACGTCAATCGCTGGCCGACAGTCGTCACCTCGGAGGGGACGCACGGCGATTCCAAGCAGACGCGCCTGACGACCCTTGTCGTGGCGCCTGCAGGCTCCTGTTCGGGTCTGTACCAGCAGGTCATCTATTGGCCCCAAAGCTGCGCCGCCGTGAAGGCGAAGGTGTTTGCGGACTTCAAGGGCGAAAAGGTCTTCGCGCGCAATGTACGCGTGAGCGAGGCTAATCCCGGCCTTCAGCTCTATCTAATGCCCGCCGGGGCAACCGGCTGTGTGTCGATCAAGAAAGAGCTGATCGGGTGAAACCCCATATCTTTCAGGATCGCGGCTATACGATTGGCATCACCATCTATGTCGATGCCGAGGGCAAGCTGGGCCTATGGGAAAACGGCCTGCGCCAGAATGTGCTGTTTCTGTACGAAATGTTCCGGGCCGCCCCCAATTGCGCGCGCGTCTATCTGCTCAATCACGGCGATGGCGAGCCGACCGAAACGGTCGAGGGCTATGATAACCTGAGTGCCGATATCGTTCGAACCCCGACGGTCATCGATCAGCTCGATTATGTGATCGTTATCGGCGCGGCGATCGATCCGGCGATGATGCAGGATTTGCGCGATCGCGGTACGCGGCTGATCTCCTATCGCGGCGGCAACGGCGCGATCCTGTCGATCGAATCGATCATTAACGAAAACCGCCGGACGAATGCAGAGCGCTATTTCGACATCGGTCTGTTCGACGCGATCTGGATTACCCCGCAGCACGTTAAAACCTATAAGCCGTGGCTGCAGACGTTGTACCGGTTGCCGGTCAGCGTCGTCCCGCAAATCTGGGCGCCGACAATGCTCAACACCCGCCCGCTCGTGAAAGAAGGCGCGTTTGGCTACCGCCCCGGCAAAACCGCGTGGCGCGTGGGGATGATGGACCCCAACAATACCGTCATGAAGACCAGTCACATGGGGATGCTGCTGTGCGAAGCGGCTTGGCGTGAACGGCGGGATATCTTCACGTCCTTCTATATCTCCAACGCCATCGGGCTGATGGAGAACGCGCATTTCAACAGTTTTGCGTCATCGATGCAGGCAGTGAAAGCGGGCATCATGACCGTCGAGCCGCGCTTCATCAGCCCCGATTTTCTCGCCAACCACTGCGATGCGATTGTCACCCACCAATGGGAAAACAGTCTGAACTACATGTATTATGACGTGCTTTATGGCGGCTATCCGCTGATCCATAATTCCGATCTGCTCAAGGATTATGGCTATTATTACCCCGATTTCGCGCCGGACATCGGCGGGAAGGTGCTCATCGAAGCGTTCGAACGCCACGATCATGAGCTGCCGGATTATCAGGCGAAGTGCGCGATGCTGATCGATCAGCTATCGCCCAAAAACCCCAAGAATATTGCGCTGCACGAACGGCTTTTGCAGGGGGCGTCCCTCGTCATCTGAAACCGTTCGGAATCGGCATGCCGTCATGGCCGATGGCGTTCAGGGACGAAAAGCCCGCAGAAAAACCGATGTGCCATGGGTGACGCGTTTTTCGATGTCCTCGATTGACATGAAGTGCCGGACGCCGAATTTCAATTCGACATCGGCAAACCCCTTCCACAACGCCATCAGGTCCTCGGCCGTGCGGCTGCTATCGTCGAACGCGATCTCGCCGGCGACACGCCCTTCCTCCAGCATGGCGGCGAGCCGGCGGCGGCACTGCCCGGGTCCGGCATCGAAGAACCGTTCGGCGAGGTCTGGCAGATGCGCGATTTCCTGCGGCAGCATACGATCCAGCGCGACATGATCCGAAGCAAAAAGAAAGCCAAGCAAACTGCGGCCAAAGGCGTTGAGCCTAGCCTCGAAATTGCCCTGTAGTGACGTCTGAACGCGCGTGGCTTCGGCAATTTGTGCAGTCTGTTCAGTGACGACGGCCTCGAACAACGTCTCCTTGTCAGTGAACCGGTTGTAGATCGTGACCTTTGACA
>CAZWAL010000145.1:0-7012 GCA_964631905.1 uncultured Stakelama sp. | reverse complement strand
TGAACGTCTTCGATGCGATGACGAGCAAGGTCGCGGTGGGGTCGAACCGCGCAAAGGCCTCCTCGAGCGCACAGCCATCGACATTGGAGACGACCGCGACTTCATACCGGTCCTCATCGCGGCCAAGTGCGTCGATCAGCAGATCGGGCCCAAGCGCCGATCCCCCGATGCCGATGTGGAGTACATGCGCGATCGGCCCGAGCGCTTCGGCCTCGATCGCATCGATCAGTGCGCGCATACGGGCGTGGAGCATCCCTGCCCGTGCGACGCTTTCCGGCGCGCCCTCGCCGCGTTCGGCGCTATGCTCGGCAGCGCGGCCTTCGGTGGTGTTGATCCGGTCACCCCGGAACAGCGCCTCGCGCTTGCCGGACAGGTCCTGCGCCTTTGCCAGTGCTTCGAACGCGGCGACGGCATCGGCGGTCAAGTGCGTTTTCGACCAATCGAAATGGAGCCCGGCGACATCGATGCTGAACTGCGCCACACGCGACGGATCGTCGGCGAACAGCGTTTCGAGCCGTGGCGGCTTCAGCGCCTCGATCGCGCGCCAATCGGGAGAGGACATCGGCATTTCTCCATTTTCGCACCGGCACCCCGGGGGCCATGCCGGTCATTGGCTCTAGCGTCCCAAAACAACGCCCGCCACTCGAAACGCCTGACTTGACGATGTAACGCGCCCCAAGCAAAGCCTGCATATGAGCGATATTCAAGCCACCGCGCCGATCAAGGCACCGCTGCGCACCGAAACGCGGGAAACGATCTCGTTTCTGCTCAAGCTGGTGATCATCGTCAGCATCTTTCGCACCTTTTTCTTTTCGGCATTCAATATTCCATCGGAATCAATGTTGCCGCGGCTGTTGATCGGCGATTTCCTGTTCGTGTCGAAATGGAATTACGGCTATTCGCGCCACAGCGTGCCGTTCAGCCTGCCGCTGATCCCGGGGCACATCTTTGCGACCCTGCCCGAACGAGGCGATGTAGCGGTTTTCAAGGCGCCGCCCGGCAACAGCGACGATTATATCAAGCGCGTAATCGGCCTGCCGGGTGACACGATCCAGATGCGCGGTGGCCAGCTGATCCTGAACGGCGTGCCCGTACCGAAGCAGCGGATCGCCGATTTTACGGTGCCGATCACCCCCAATTATCAGTGTGCGGTCGAATTTCAGGATAGCGACAATGGCAAGCCGATCTGTCGTTATCCGCAGTTCCGCGAGACGCTGCCGGGTGGGCGCAGCTACAACGTGCTCGATCGCGGCACCACCGCTGCCGACAATACCGGGCTGTACACCGTGCCCGCCGACCATGTCTTCATGATGGGCGACAATCGCGACGACAGCGCCGACAGCCGCTTCCCGCCGGTGCAGGGCCAGGGGATCGGCTTCGTCCCGACCCGCAACCTGGAGGGCAAGGCGGTGATGATGTTCTTCTCCACCGATGGCACCGCCAACTGGTTCCTGCCCTGGACATGGTTCACCGCCGCGCGCTGGGGGCGGATCGGGGGCGGCTTTTGAGCGATAGCGATATCGGCCCCTGGCTCACACAGTTGCTGGGGGTCGAGCCGGGCGATGTCGCGCTCTATCACCGCGCGCTGACCCATGGCAGCCAGGCTGCTGCCAATTATGAACGGCTGGAGTTTCTGGGCGACCGGGTGCTTGGCCTCGTCATCGCCGAATGGCTGTTCGATCTGTTTGCAGGCGAGCCCGAGGGGCAGTTATCGAAGCGACTGAATGCGTTGGTGACCGGCGCCGTGTGTGCAGGGGTCGCGCGGGCACACGGCGTGGCCGGCCGGATGAAGCTGGGCAAGCAGGCGCGCGATGACGGTGCCGCCGATAGCGACAATGTGCTGGGCGATGTGATGGAGGCGCTGATCGGCGCGCTTTACCTCGATCACGGCCTGCCCGCGACGCGTGCCGCGATCCGGCGGCTCTGGGGCGATATCGTCACCAATCAGGCGCGCGCGCCGCAGCACCCCAAATCGGCGCTGCAGGAATGGGCGGCCGCGCACAATCGCCGCCCGCCCGATTACGCGATCATCGACCGGTCAGGCCCGCAGCACGCGCCCGTTTTCACGGTGCGCGTTACGATTGGCAAGCTGGCCGAGGCAAGCGCAACGGGATCATCAAAGCAAGAAGCCGAAACGGCTGCGGCGGCGGCGTTGCTGGAACAGCTTTCCGCCTAAACATCAGGCCACACTTGTTCCCGCCCACGTGCTGGCGCAAGAGCAACCGATGTTATGCCAGAACCCCAGTGGGCCCCGGACCAAGTCCGGGGTGACGGAACAAGTTGATGACTGAAGCCCAACAATCCTGCGGCCTGATTGCGGTGGTCGGTGCGCCCAATGCGGGCAAGTCGACGCTCGTCAACGCGTTGGTCGGGCAGAAGGTGGCGATCGTCAGCCCCAAGGCGCAGACGACGCGTACGCGGCTGATGGGCGTCGCGATCGAGGGCGATACGCAGATCCTGCTGGTCGATACGCCCGGTATTTTCGAGCCCAAGCGCCGCCTCGATCGCGCGATGGTCGCCGCTGCCTGGTCGGGTGCTGAAGGCGCGGATGTGATCGCGCTCGTCGTGGACGGCAAGGGCGGGATCGGCCCCAAGGTGATGGCGATTGCGGAGGGGTTGAAGCACCGCCGCGAACCCAAATATCTGATCCTCAATAAGGTCGATATTGCCGAAAAGGAACGGCTGCTGGGCCATGCCAAGCGGCTGAACGACGCGGTGCCATTCGAGGAAATCTTCTTCGTCAGTGCGTCGACCGGCGACGGCCTGCCCGAACTAAAAGCCGCTTTCGCCAAGGCGATGCCGGTCGGCCCCTGGCATTTCCCCGAAGATCAGGTTTCCGATGCAACCGAACGGATGCTCGCCGCCGAAGTGACGCGCGAACAGCTGTATCTCCAGCTCCACGCCGAACTTCCTTATGCCAGCGCGGTGGAGACCGAGCAGTATAAGGAGCGCGAGGACGGGTCGGTCGAGATCCACCAGCAGATTCTCGTCGCCCGCACCACCCAGCGCGCGATCGTGCTGGGCAAGGGCGGCAGCCGCATCAAGGAAATCGGTGCGCGCGCCCGCGCCGAGTTATCGACCCTGATGGGGCGTCCAGTGCACCTGTATCTTCATGTAAAAGTGAAAGAGAATTGGGATGATGATCGAAGCGTGTACCGCGACATGGGGCTGGACTGGGTAGAATGAGCAAGACCGTTAAGGCTGCAATCCTTCAGGCAGCACCCGTACCGCTGGATATCAGCTATGGTATCGAGCGGCTGATCGAGTTTGTTGCTGACGCGGCCGATGTCGGCGCTGAAGTAGCCGCTTTCGGTGAGACGTTTCTGGGCGGTTATCCGCTCTGGCTCGATGAAGCCCCCAATGCCGCCCTGTGGGATCATCGCGGCACACAGGCACTGCATTCGATTTTGCTCGATCAGGCGCTGCGCAAGAACGACCCCCGGCTCGCCCCGCTCCAGGCGATTGTCGATGCTGCCGGGATCATCGTGTGCGTCGGCGGGCATGAGCGGGTGCGATCGAGCCTGACCAACACGCAATATATCTTCCGACCGGGCCTGCCGCATCTCCTCCACCGCAAGCTCGTGCCCACCCACGGCGAACGCATGATCTGGGGTCGCGGCGACGGATCGACGCTCGATGTGCACGAAGCCGAATGGGGCAATGTCGGCCAGCTGATCTGCTGGGAACACTGGATGCCGCTGGCGCGCGCGACGATGCATCACGCGGGGGAGACGGTGCATGTCGCTGCCTGGCCAACGGTGCGCGATGTCCACCTGATCGCGTCGCAGCATTATGCGTTCGAGGGGCGCTGCTTCGTGTTGGCGGCCGGCACCATCCAGGATCGCGCCGATCTGATCGAGGGGTTAGCCCGCGTCGGCGGTGATGTCGATGCGCAGAAGCTGATCATGGGCATGCCTGAAGGCCAATTACAGCATGGCGGCAGCGCAATCATCGGCCCCGATGGCAAAGTGATCGTCGGCACCGAAGCCGGTCCGGATCTGCTGATCGCCGATCTCGATCTGTCGGCAATCGGGCGCGGGCTGACCTCGCTGGACACTGACGGCCATTATTCGCGCCCAGATGTGTTCGAATTGCGGGTCGATCGTCGGGCGCGGACGGGCGTCGCGAATGCCGCCGACGGGCTCGCGCCCCGATCGCGGCGAAAGACCGATCAGACGGCCGACTGAGCGAACAGTCCCTCTACCCATGCCGGCACCAGCGCGCTCGCCGCGCCCAGCCGGGTTTCGTGGAAAAACACGCTGCCCGCTGATGGCTCCAGGTTGAGCTCCAGCGTCTGCGCGCCATAATGCCGCGCGGTCTGGACGAACCCCGCCGCCGGATAGACAGCACCCGACGTGCCAATCGACACAAACAGATCGGCGCGCGACAAGGCCGTCTCGATCCGCTCCATCGCGTACGGCATCTCGCCGAAAAAGACGATATCGGGCCGGAGCGCCCCCGCGCCGCACGCCGGACAAGGACTGCCCGGTGGCATACCCCTCGTCCATGCACGCTGGTCGCCACAATCCGCGCATAACGCCGACAGCAGCTCGCCGTGCATGTGGAGGAGACGCCGTGCCCCAGCGCGCTCATGCAGATCATCCACATTCTGGGTAACGATCAGCAAATCGCCCGGCCATCCGGCATCAAGCCGCGCGAGCGCTTCATGCGCCGCATTAGGCGCCACCCGCGCGAGTGCCGCGCGACGATCATCGTAGAATCGGTGCACCAGCGCCGGATCGCGCGCGAGCGCTTCGGGCGTACAGACATCTTCCACCCGGTGGCCTTCCCACAGTCCGCCCGGCCCGCGAAACGTCGCAAGCCCGCTTTCGGCAGAAATGCCGGCCCCCGTCAGAATCACGATTGCGGCGTGGTGGTGCATTGATCTGGCATATCGCGGCGGGATTGCCGTGGCGACCATATCGACAATCGTGTGACCGTATTTTTTGTACCGATGCCGCGCGCAAGGCCTGTTTTCGGACGGCGCTTTCTGCCATCTGCGCGGCGGGGGTAGCGAACATCAATGCCGACAGCGGGGGCAGCACGGCCGCCCCGGTTGCCGGGATAACGTCGAGCAGTTGGAGCATCACGTGGCGGCAATCGGCATCTATGGCAGCGCAGGACGCATGGGGCAGGCAATTGCGATGCTGATCCCCGAATATGGAGCATCGCTGGCGGGTGGAATCGATGCAGGCGGAGACCCTGCTCCATTGGCCAAAATCGCCGATGTGCTGGTCGATTTCACCGTGCCGGGGGCCTTGCCGGCAAACGTCGCAGCCGCCCGCGCGGCCGGAACGCCGATCCTGATCGGCACCACCGGGATCACCCAGGCCCACCGCGCCCTGATTGCCGAAGCGTCCAACGACATTGCGGTACTGCAGACGGGCAATACCTCGCTTGGCGTGACATTGCTCGCGCGACTGGTGCGAGAAGCGTCGGCGCGCCTTGACGGCAGCTGGGATATCGAAATCGTCGAGATGCATCACCGCGCCAAAATCGACGCGCCATCGGGCACGGCGCAGATGCTGGGCGAAGCAGCGGCGGCCGGGCGCGGCGTAACCCTGGGCGATGTCAGCGTGATGAGCCGCGCAGGACTGAGCGGTGATCGGGCGCAAGGGACGATTGGTATCTCGTCGCTGCGCGGCGGCACCGTCGCGGGTGATCATCAGGTGATCTTCGCCGGCAATGGCGAGCGGATCGAACTGGGCCACCGCGCGGAGGATCGCGCGATCTTTGCGCACGGCGCCATCACCGCGGCGCTGTGGCTCGCTGGAAAACCGGCGGGCAGCTATTCGATGGCCGAGGTGCTTGGCATTTGAAAAAGGCCGATATCGTCGAGTTCTATGCCCGGCTGGCAGCCGATAACCCGCACCCGGAAACCGAACTCGAATCGTCAAATGCCTATCAATTGCTGGTTGCCGTCGTTCTTTCCGCACAGGCCACCGATATCGGCGTCAACAAGGCCACCCGGGCGCTCTTCCAACAGGTTTTCACCCCCGAACAGATGGTGGCGCTTGGTGAGGAGGCGCTCAAACAGCACATCAAGACGATCGGGTTGTTCAACACCAAGGCCAAGAATGTCATCGCACTGAGCGAGACACTGATCGCCGAGCATGGCGGCGAGGTGCCGCAGGACCGTGACGCCCTCGAAAAGCTGGCCGGGGTGGGCCGCAAGACCGCCAATGTCGTGATGAACGTGGCATTCGGCGCGGAAACCTTTGCGGTCGATACGCACATATTCCGAGTCGGCAACCGCACCGGCCTGGCCCCCGGCAAGACGCCGCTGGCGGTCGAGCTGAAGCTAGATAAGGCAACCCCCGCGCCTTTTCGTCTCCACGCTCATCACTGGTTAATTTTGCATGGCCGATATGTCTGTAAAGCGCGCACTCCGGAATGCTGGCGGTGCGGCGTTCGTGATCTATGCGCGTTCAAGGCAAAGACGCCCCGCCCGGCAAAATGGGCAGCCGATGCCGAGACCGCGCGGAAGGAGTAATTGATGACCCGCCGGTCACTTGCCATTACTGCCGCCATCTTAAGCCTTGCCGCCGGCGGGCTGACCGTGTCGGGCAGCAGCGCGCGTGATCGCAACGAGGTGCCGGCGGCGACCCCGGTCGGGAAACCGCAGTTCTGCATCCCGCATCGTCGCATCCGCGATTCGCTGGTCCGCAACGATTCGGTGATCGATTTCAAGATGCAGGGCGGCACGGTGTACCGCGCGACAATCAAGGGTGGGTGCCCTGGCCTCGGCTTTCAGGAACGCTTCGGCTATTCGACCGCCCTCGACCGGCTCTGCGCGAGCGACATCATCACCGTGTTGTACCTAAACCCGATCGGCAGCGGTGCCCGGTGCGTGATTGGCCCATTCCAGCAAGTGATCCTCACCGCGCCCTGATCGCTTCCCTGGCACCTGCCGAAAAAATCTGGCGCGGGCGCGCAGGCTTTGCTAGGCGCTGTCAGGTACGCACCCGTAGCTCAGCTGGATAGAGCGCTGCCCTCCGAAGGCAGAGGCCAC
>CAZWAL010000144.1:0-7013 GCA_964631905.1 uncultured Stakelama sp. | reverse complement strand
GTACGCACCCGTAGCTCAGCTGGATAGAGCGCTGCCCTCCGAAGGCAGAGGCCACACGTTCGAATCGTGTCGGGTGCGCCACTTCCCTCGACTTGTCGTCAGCTCCACCGTTTCACCGAGACGAGGCACAAGCGACGGCCATTCCCTTACCGGCAGCTCACTGGTAGTGCCCAAGATGGCAGCGATCGGCCCACCATGGGTGATGACGGCGATCCGCCCGCAGGGCAGCGCGGCAAGTGCCGTCATCGTGCGCTGGGCGAGTGCATCGGTTGTCTCGCCGCCGCCCGGGCGGAAGGTGGCGGGCGCATCGATCATGCCGTCCATCGCATTGCCGGTCGCGCGGTAGATGGCGGCCCAGCTTCGCCCCTCCCATGTACCGAAATCGCGTTCCTGCCATGCCGCCAGCGCGATCGGCCGAGACCCGGTGTGAGACGCGACGTGATCGGCGAGAATGCGTGCGCGCTTCAGCCCGGAATGGATGACGATGTCCGGTCGCCAATCAGCAACCGTCGTCGCCACTTCCCGGGCATGGATCGCACCCGCCCTGCTCAACCCCATGTCGCTTCTGCCGTAACAGCGCCCCTGCCAGTGCAGTGCCACCTGCGTATGGCGGACGAACAGCACTGCGTCGCTCACCCCACCGTTACCGCCAGTAAGAGGATCAGCTGCCCGGCATAGGCCGCAAAACCCAGGCAATCGCCGGTGCTGCCGCCAAGACGACGCAACAATAGCCGACGGAACCACCATGCAAACGCCAGGCCCGCCAGTATTGCACCTATCAGCGCGACGGGCGCGACGAGCACCAGCGGGGTCAATCCCGGGACGGCTGCGACCAACGCGCCGCCCAGTGTCCGCACACCGACCCCCGACGCGATGTCCTTGGCGAGACCTGGCCCGCCCCGTGCTGGCGCGACAATTGCCATCATCAGCACCACGAGCAGTCGTCCGAAACAGGCCGACGCGATGATCGCCACAGCTGCACATAACGGCGATGCGTGGGACAGAAGCGCGATCATCAATGCTGCCCGCAAGCCAATCGCGCCGATCAATCCGACGCTGCCATAGCTGCCGATCCGGCTGTCCTTCATGATCCGGCGGATATCTTCTGCAGATTGCCCGCCGCCGAACGCATCAAAGAAATCAGCAACCGCATCTTCATGAAACGCGCCGGTTACCAGCCCCTCAACCGCAAGCGCGATCGCCGCCGCGACATAGACCGGCCAGAACTGATCCGCCGCCAGCGCAAGAACTGCCGTGATCGCGCCCACGAGTGTGCCAACCAGCGGGAACCACCCCACCGCCCGCGTCAACCCTGTCGCCACTGCTTCTGCCGACAATCCCGCCGTACTCTGCACGGGCAATCGCGTGAGGAACTGCACCGCCAAAACCGGCGGTGCCCACCATGGACAATCGGCGGCCATGCTACACCCCCAGATCGGCGAGCCGCGCCACGTCGCGCAGCAGCGCTGCCGCGCTATCGAGCAACGGCAGCGCCACCAGCGCCCCCGTCCCCTCGCCCAGTCGCATCTGCCAATCAAGCACCGGCTCAAGCCCCAGCGCGGCGAGTGCGGCACTGTGGCCGGGTTCTGCCGAGCGATGGGCCGCGATCATCGACCGGGCGGTACCGGGAACGAGCCGCTCAGCGATCAACGCTGCTGCGGTCGCGACATAGCCATCAAGCAGCAGCGTTGCACCGCCCGCCGCGCCAGTCGCGAAAAAGCCCGCCATTGCAACGATCTCGAACCCGGATACGCTGGCAATCGCGGCACGCGGTTGATCTGGCAGCAACTGGATCGCTGTTGCAGATGCGCGTGCAACGATCTCCGTCTTTACAGCCAGCGTCGCGTCATCCGCACCTGCCCCGCGCCCGATCGCCAGCGATACCGGCGCACCTGCCAGCAGCGCCGTCAGGCACGCCGCGGCCGTTGTATTGCCGATGCCCATCTCGCCCGCAATCAACAGCGGATAGCCTTCATCCAGCGCCCGCTGTGCTTCGCTCGCACCGACCGCCCAGGCTGCATCGAACTGCGCTTCGGTCATCGCCGGGCCTGACGCCAGATCGGCAGTCCCCGGCGCCACCGGCGCGGTCGCGAAGAAGGAAGGATATGGCCCCGGCGGCGGATTTTGAACGCCGACATCGACCAGCCGCAAATCGCAACGCTGCGCCGCTGCCAATGCGTTGCTCGTGGCGCGACCGGCCATGATCGTGCCGACCATCAGCCCCGTTACCGCAGATGGCCAGGCGGAGACGCCCTGCGCGACCACGCCGTGATCGGCGGCAAACAGCACGATCTGGCGCGGATGCGTGCGCGGATCAAGCCGTTGCTGCGTCACCGCCAGCCGCATCGCCAAGGCTTCGAGCGCGCCCAGGCTGCCCACCGGTTTGGCAAGTGAATCGAGATGCGCCCAGACGGTGTCCGCATCGATCATGGCCGGTGCCGCGCGGTTGGAATGATGAAGTGTTGGCCCGACGGTGTTGCGCCGATATGCGTCGTGACGCCGTAGGTCTGGGCAATCAGCGCCTCGGCTAACACAGCTTGGGGCGGGCCTTGTGCGATCACCGCACCGTTCCGCAGCAACAGCACCTGATCGGCGACGCGCGCGGCATGATTGAGATCATGGAGCACGACCACCACCCCCGCACCCGCCGCCGCAACGCCGCGCAGGCAATCGAGCCCGTCGAGCTGATGCGCGGGATCGAGATTGGCGAGCGGCTCATCCGCCAGCAGCCATTCGGGCTCCCCGGCCAGCACGCGTGCCAGCAGCACCCGGGCGCGCTCACCACCCGACAACGTGTTTACTGAGCGCGCTGCAAAGCTAGTCACATCGGTCGACGCCATTGCCTGCGCCACGGCGGCACGATCCACCGCACTCTCGCCCCAGCGCCCGCGATGCGGGAAGCGCCCCAGCCCCACCAAGGTCGCTACGTCGACATCCCAGTGCACATCAGCCGTCTGTGGCAGGAAGCCGATCCGCCGCGCCAGCTCACGCCGATCCAGCGCGTCGCGCGATATACCGCCGATCAGCACATCACCCGTATCGGGCGTTCGCAAACCGGCAAGGCAGGCAAGGAGCGTCGATTTACCCGCGCCGTTCGGCCCGAGCACTGCGGTCACCTGCCCCGGCGCGAAGGTCGCGCTGATCGAGGACAGGATTGGTGCTCCCTCGATCGTCACCGAAACCGCGTCTGCCACCAGCGCGCTCATGCCAGCCCCCGCCGCATCTTCAGCAGCAGCACAAGGAAAAACGGTCCGCCGAGCATCGCCATCGCAATCCCCAGCCGCAACTCGCTGACGGTTGGCATCCCGCGCACAACAGCATCGGCGAGCACCAGCAACAGCGCGCCGCCCAATGCCGATGGCAGCAGCACCGCCGATGGCCGATGCCCGGCAAAGGGGCGCACCAGATGCGGCACCATCAGCCCGACAAAGCCGATCACCCCTGCCGTCGCGACCGCCGCACCGACGCACAACCCGACGCCGAGCACGATCAGCAATTGCAGGCGCAAGGGATCGACCCCCATCGATCGCGCCGCATCCTCGCCGAGCGTCAGGGCGTCCAGCGACCGCGCCGTCATTGCCAGCAACACACTGCCGACAGCGATGATCGGGAGCGCGATCCACACATCGGCCCAGCTGCGATCGGTGAGCGCCCCCATCAGCCAGGTGACGATCTGCGCGGTCGCAAAGGGCGTTGGTGCGAGGCTGATCGCGAGTGCCGTCATCGATCCGGCAACGCTCGACAGAATGACGCCCGCCAACGTGAAGACGATGACACTCGCCGATCGCCCGACCAGCAGCGCGAGCAATGCCATCGCCCCCGCCGCGCCAGTCAACGCGAACAGCGGCAGCAACCAGGCTGAAGCAGCATAGCCAAAATAGAGCGAGATCACCGCGCCCAGCGCAGCCCCCGCCGACACGCCGAACAGCCCCGGATCGGCGAGCGGGTTACGCAGATAGCCCTGCATCGCCGCCCCCGACATGCCGAGCCCCGCCCCTACAACCGCCGCCAACAGGATGCGCGGGAGACGGAGCTCGGTGACAATCAGCCAGCGCGGATCGTCACTCCCCCATTCGCCCCACGGTACCCAGATTTTGCCGATGCCTAGGGACACCAGCATCGCCAGCGCGATGCCTGTCGCCAGCACCATGTTCAAACGCGCGACGCGGCTCAAAGCGATTTCCTCACCGCCGAAAGCCGCTGCACGGCTTCGATGACCGTCGGTCCGGCGCATTGCATCAAACGCTCAGGGTACGCACGCACCGCCATGCGGCCCTTCAATTGGCGGAGCACGGGGTGACCAAGCAACCGATCATTGGGGTTGATCGCCCCAACGGACAGCAACACGCGGGGCGGCCGTGCGACCAGATATTCGAGCGGCAGCACATCCCATTGTTTCAGACCATAGCTCGCGCTGAGATTGCGGTAGCCCGTAACGCGGAGCAGATCGTCGGAGAGCGTTCCCGTCCCCGGCACCAATCCGCCGCCCTGCCAGATCAGCGCAGGCAGCACGGGTTCGCCCCGCCGCGGGGTTGCGGCGCGGACGGCGGCGTCGATTGTCGCCACCAGCCTTTCGCCCCGCGCTTTTTGTCCCGCCGCTTTGGCGATCGTCTGGATCTGCGCATTGTTCTCGGCGATCGTCGCCGCAACGGGCAACTGGACCAGCTTGATCCCCAGCCGTTTGAGCGCGCCAATGGTCGACGGTTCGACATGACTGCCCGCGATCACCACGTCTGGTGACAGCGCCAGCACCTCCTCTGCCGTGCCCGATGTCGCCTTGAACCGCATCGCGACTGACAACGGGATCGATGTCGATCGTGCATCCTGCGAATAATGGCTGATCGCGGCGATCTGGTGCGGATCGGCAACCCGCACCAGCACCGCATCGACACAGGGGTTGATCGAGACGATCCGGGGCGGGCGCGGCGCGCCTCCGGCGCTGGCCGTTGCCGCCAGCGCCGCCGCCAATACCGTCAAGATCACACCAGCTCGCATCAATAGCGCAACCGTACACCCGCATAACCGGCCCGCCCCTGCGATCCGAAGCCGAATGCCGTTTCATAGCCCTCGTCGAACAGATTTTCGATCCGGCCATACACATCGATCCGCGACGTCACCGGAAAGGATGCGCGCAGATCGGCCAGCACATAGCCTTTCAGCCGGTTGCTGTTGCTCGCATTCTCGAAACTCCGCCCGACATGCGTCAGAGTCGCCCCCGTCTCCAGCCCGAACGACCAGCGATAATCGGCAAGCGCCGTAAAGCTGTGCTGCGGCCGCCGGATCAGCTGCCGACCGAAATTGGCGTTGCCCGGCGATCGGTTGGTGGCGTTGGTATAGGTGTAATTGGCCTGCACCCGCAGCGCCGCCACCGGCTGGATCGTCAGCCCCAGCTCGACACCCTCCGCGCGAGCGCGCGCGACATTGTTGAACGTGCCGAACGGCCGGTTCACGCAGATGCCGGTGCGCGGCAGCGGGCAGGAAACGAAGGTGATCAGATCACGGGAATCGCGTCGGAAGTAAGTCGCGCTGGCCTGCACCGTGTTGCCGATCAGCTGTTGGGTAACGCCAGCGTCCCATCCGCGCGATCGCTCGGGCTGGAGCAGTTGGTTGCCGAAATCGCTCTGGAGTTGAAACAACGACGGCGCCTTGAACCCTTCGGCATAGCTTGCGCGGATTGTGGTGCCCGATCCGCTGGGCGTCCACACACCGCTCGCGCCAAAGGTGGTCGCGCCGCCGAACCGGTTATGGTCATCATGCCGCACCCCGCCAGTCAGCGACAGGCCTGTCACGGGCGTCGTCACGATTTGCCCGTAAATGCTGTCAATGCGCGCGCGGCCGATCGCTTCCGGCCCGCCGAAGCTGATCGTGGATAGGCGCGATGTCTCGCGCTCCAGCCCGCCGGTCGCCTGCCAGCCATCAGCCACGTCGAACACGCCCTGATATTCGAAGCGCCCGTTGCGGCCGCTGCCAAGAAACGTCTCATTGGGAACGCCTCCCAGCGCAATGTTGCGGCGGCGGGTGTCGGTATAAGCAAAGCCCGTGCGATTGCGGAACCGGCCGTCGAAAAAGGCAGCGTTCAGCCCGGTATAGGCGACGATCTCACGCGTGCGGGATTCCTCATTCGCGTCGCCGAGCGCAAAGGTCGGTGGCGGAAAGCCGTCGATGTTCGTTCGCCCGTTCGAGAACCAACCGCGCGCATCGACCGACAGCCAGTCGGTGAGGGCAAGGTTGACATTGGCGTTCGCCCCGACGTTTTCATAGCCGTCGGTCTCCCTCGCGCCGCGTGCTTCGCTGAACGCCGAGATGCCGTTGGTGCGGAAGTATCCGCCGCCTGCGCTGACGGACAGCGGTCCTGCCTTGCCGGCGATGTTGCCGACGATCTGGCCAGTGTCACGAAAGCCATATTCGCCGCGCAGGTTGATCGTCAGCTCTTCGGTCGGGCGACGAGTGATCATGTTGACGACACCCCCGATCGCCTGGCTGCCCCACAGCACCGATGATGGCCCGCGCAGCACCTCGATCCGCTCGATATTGCCGATCAGCAGATTGCCGAAGTTGAATCCGCCGCCGGGCGACGACGGATCGTTGAGCTTCACGCCGTCGATCAGCGCGACGGTCTGTTCGCTTTCGGCTCCCCGGATGAACACCGATGTCACGCTGCCGATGCCGCCATTGCGGGCCACGGTAACGCCTGGCACGGTGCGGAGCACATCGGCGACGCTGTTGGTTTGGCGACGCTCAAGCTCGGGCGCATCGATGACAGTAACGGATTGGCCGATCCGCTCGATCGGCTGCGGTGAGCGGTTGGCGGTGACGATGATGACGGGATCATTGACCGCTTCTTCTGCGGGCGATTCGGCATGAGCCTGCCCGTGCAAAACAAGTATTGCGGCGGATACAATAGTGGTGGTCTTCAGAAAAATGGTGCGCATGGTATTCCCTTCTTTCAACAAAAAAGGGATCGCACGCGCCAATGGCACGACAGCATCGTCGCCGGTTGTCACCCGCGCGCG
>CAZWAL010000143.1:0-7147 GCA_964631905.1 uncultured Stakelama sp. | reverse complement strand
GGATGCCCCGCGCGCGCAGCACGCTGTCGAGCTGCGAATTGAAGAACGCCGAATAACGCGTCTTGTCGAGCGTGATGTCGCCCGGCTGGGGCTTCAGCGCGTCGACAAGTTCATAATCCCAGCCGCCCCGTGCCAGCAACTGCCCTGCCAGTTCGGGTCGCGCGCGCATGGTCTTCAGTGCATTGGATTTATGCCAGTTGGGTGAGCCGGGGCCGCCCGCCTCGACATAATCGGGATCCCATCCGTTCTGCAGATACACCACCTGCACGCGTGCAGCACGGGCGGTTTCCAGCACCACCGCGATCTTTCCAATCGTCCCCGCCGCCCCCGCGATGTCGAACCCGGCCAGATCGACATAGCCCCCCGGCGATGCATAGGCGTTCTGCATGTCGATCACGACGACCGCGGTATCCTGTGCGCTCATACGGATCGCCTCGGGGCGCGCGGACAAGGTGACTTTGGCGCCGGTGCTGTGTGGGTTGCTGTCGATTGTCATTCCGTCATTGCCCGGGATGGTATGACCGCACGATATGCGGCGCGAGTTCGTCAATGTAGAAATAGACGTCGCGCAGATCGCCTGTTGCGTATCGCTTAGCCTGATCGGCGAAATGGATCGATGCGGGGTCGCCGCTTTCGCCGCCCGCCGTAATGGCGCGGGCGCGCACCCGGTCACCGAATTCGACGATTGCCACGAAACTGTTGCCGCTCGTACCGTAATAGCGCTTCGTCCCAGGATAGCGCCGCGCGCCAAACGACGCGAGCGATCCCCATTGAGCCGAGGTAAAGGCAACGGGCGTACTCGGCTTGCGATCGTCGAACGTCTGGACGATCGCGCCGTCATTGCGCTGGAACCGGTTTATTTCGCCCCACGGTGTTCGCCAGTTGCCGAAATCGACGGTCAGGCGGTCCGATGCTGCCACCAGCGCGGCAAGCTTGCGCACAGGGGCGGTGGCAAGCAAATGATCATAGCGCGCAAGACCCGTGGTTTTCAGATTGGGATCATTCGCCGTGTCGTTCCACAAGGCCTCTCCCCAGAACACCGCCAACGATGTCGCCACCGATTGCGCACTCCAATTGAAATCCCAGGCGCGCAGCGTGGCGATCTGATCGGCCAGCTTCGCCTTGGCGGGATCACCGACCGGCAGCGCATCCCAGGCCGCGACGAGCGAAGGGATCAGCGGGGCAAACGCGGTGAGATAGGGGTCAAATGCAGCGTCCCGCAGCGTATCGATCGTGAAATCGCGCCGGTTTTTCAGTACGCGAATGGCATGGAGCCCACGCGGATTTTCACCCGCTGTATCCATATAGGCCGGATACATGCTGGGTTCGGGACTGTCCGGCCCGGCAGCAGACCAGGGGGCGTTGTTGGTATTGGCGATCCAGCCGGTGGGCGGCGACATTACCTTCGGCAATTCGGACAGCGCATGCAGCCCCTGCCAGTCCGTCGCCGGATCGCTGCCGTCTACGGGCCTGCGATAATCGAATGAATCGTCGCGCTTCGGCACGAATTGCGGGTGCAGATAGGCGATCGCCCCAGTCGCATCGGCCAATATAGTGTTGTTCGACGAATTGGCCTTCAGCGCCATCACTTTCATGTAGCTGGCGAGGTCGCGTGCCTTTGTGCGCTCAAAACTCTGCTGTAGCGCTGCCACTGGCGAGTTCAGCAATCCGATCGCTATCCATTTGCCGTCCGCTGCGCGCACGATTGGGCCGTGATGCGTCGCATAGGTGGTAAATTGCCGCCGGGCCATCGTGCCATCGGGCAGCCGATAGTTGAGCGTGATCCGGTTGGCGCGCACCGGGCGTAACGCCTTGCCGTACCGATAAAATGGCTTGCCGCCCTGATCCACGATCGTTTCGGCGAATTCATCGACCGAATCCACACCACTCGACGTGTGCATCCAGCCGACGCGCTCGTTAAACCCCTGATAGATGAAAAACTGACCCCAGGTGGCGGCGCCATAAGCGTTCAGCCCTTCATCGCTCGTCACCTGTTGTTCGCTGCGGAAGAAGAAGCTGGTGTGCGGATTGATGAGCAGCAGCGCCTTGCCGTTCACGGTATTGGCCGGCGCGATGGCGATGCCGTTCGATCCTGACGGCTCGCGGAACAGGCCGGGCTTGGCGGTATCGGCCACCGCGAGCTGGTTCTGGCCGTAAAATGCAGCAAGCGGTTTCAGCGCGACACGCTCGATATCGCCGCCGATGCTGCCCTCGGAAAAGCTGAGCGCCATCCACGGCTCGAAATGAGTGATGGCGCGCGGTTTCACTTCCGGATGCGTGACCAGATAGTGGTTTAGCCCGTCCGCCCAGGCGACCATCAACCGCTGCAACCAGGCAGGGGCGACCGCATATTGGCGACGGAGATCGGCGGGGTCGATGAAGAGGCGCTGACGCAGATCCTGCCAGATCGCCGCCTCGCCCTCCGCCTCGGCCAGCCGCCCGAGCGAGACGAGATAGTTGGTCTCGATCCGGTTGAAGTCGTCTTCCGCCTGCGCGTAGATCATCGCGAACACGGCATCCGCATCGGTTTTGCCGTGAACATGGGCGATGCCCCAGTCGTCGCGGATGATGCGCACGCGCTTGGCTGTTGCTTCCAACCGATAACGATCGCTGACGGTGCTGGCCTGAACGGGTTGGGAGAGGGCGATGCTGAGGATCGCGCCGAGCGCGAAGGCAAATTTGGTCATCGACCAATCGTATCTTTCCGTCCGGTTGGCCGCAAGCAGCGGCAATCTGTGCGCACGTCCCATAAAAGGCTTGCCCCGCCCGTCCCGGTTACGGGACAAACGGGGCAAGGCCGTGGTCAGGAAGATGGGATTTAGAAGGTCACCCGGAAACCGCCGGAGAACCGACGACCGAAACGCTCCCACTCGATCGTCTGGACGTCGGTCATCGGGGTAGGAATGCCCGTTGCGGTCAACAGGTTGCCCGGTTCCGAATAACGACGACCCGGCTGGTTGAGCAGGTTCGTGGCATCGAAATACACTTCGACGTTTTTGTTGATCGCATAGCGGGCAGAAACGTCGAGCTCATCGTCACCGGCCCAATAGGTATCGCCAGCGTCGGTCAGATCGTCGGCAATCGTATCGAGATAGGTGCTGCGATTTTGGTACTGCATGCTGATCGACAAGCCGTATTTCTCGTAATAGCCGCCGACGTTGTAGATCAGATCTGACGTACCCGGCAGGCGCACCCGACGCGATGGAATCGCACCGATGGCGGGTTTGGAAACCTCGCTGTCGTTCGCCGTCACGTTGGCCGTGATACCGAAGCCACCCATCCAGTCAGGCAACCCAAGGTCACTCGTCCAGGGTTCGAGCTGCAGCTGGGCAGTCGCTTCGATGCCGAACACCCGACCTTCGCCACCGTTGGTGATCCCGGTGAAGATATAGGCCGAACGGTCGATCCCGTTGCTGTCGAGCGCGTCAGACCCGAAAGTACGAGACTGGCGATACAGCACGTCGCGAACTTTCTTGTAATAGGCGCCGATGCTCAGATAGCCCTGCGGACGCAGATACCATTCAAAGTAAGCGTCGAAGCCATAAGCCTTTTCAGGTTTAACTGAAGGATTGCCGCCCGAGATCGTCTGGTTGGTGTCGTTCACGACGACATTTGGCCGAAGCTGGTCATAGTCGGCACGCGCTGCACCGGTACTGAATGTCAGGCGGAGCTTCTTGGTATCGTCGACATTGTAATTGAAGTGGAGGCTGGGGAAAAACAGCGTCTGGCTCGATTCCGCCGTTACCAGCCCTGTTGTCGCGCCGACCGTTGCCACGGCGATACCGCGGTTCTTCAAATGCTCGATGCGAACGCCGCCCAGGATCGAACCCCAGTCGTACTTCAGCGTGCCCATCACGAAACCGGCAAACACCTGCTCGCGCACGTCGTAGTTATTGGCAGTGTTTGGCGTGAAGGCGAAATTGGCGCGAGCGGCGTTGCTCACGGCGCGCATCCTGTCCGTATCGAAATAGCGGAAGGTGTAGCCGAGCGGGATTTTACCGAGGAATGCATCACCGAGCGAGAACTGGTTGTAATCGGTCGGCAGGCCTACGGTAGTGAACTGGGCGGCCGTGTTGAGCAGAATCTGATTTTCGTCCGCCTCCTTGGTGCGCTGATCGAACTGGAATCCGGCCTTAAAGGTTGCTTCTGATCCCAAAAAGCCAGCTTCGCGCGAAACGACGACCTTGCCGGTATAAGCGGTGGTGGTGTCAACGGCATCGAGGACGGTCAGGGAGACTGGTGCTTTGGCGAAGCTGTCAATCGCTGTCACCCGGGATCCGGCCTGGAACCGGGTGGGGCCGGTGAGCTGGTTCGTGTTAAACAGCATCAGGTCGCCACGGTTGCGATCGGTGAAGTTATAGCTCACCGTCGGACGCAGGGTGCGCGTTGAAGGGCTGTCATATGCCACTTCGCCGACCACCGATCGATCGTCCTTCGACTCGGTGTAATTGCCCAGCCACATCAGGTGCCAGCCATCGGCAAAGTCATGGTCGCCCGCGATCGTATTCGTGAAGATCGATTGGCGAAACGCCCGCAACGTCGCGCGCTGGCGGATGTCGACGCCGTAGACGGTGCCAACCTGTGGCGTGTTGCCAATGCAGACATCGGCATAGCCGCTCGTCGTCGGCGTGGGGTTCACGGTGCGTGCGCAATCGGCGGTGTTGGCGACGAGATCGCCCTGGCGATCGTCTAGATCGAAGCGGTAATTGTCGCGCGCTTCGTCGTCCGTGAAAATCGTATAGAGCGACCGCAGCGAGATCGTGTTGTCCGAATCGGGCTTGTAATCGACCCGACCCGAAACCGAATAGTTGCGGCGGGTAAGGCGATACAGCTTGTTTTCGGCCTCATGCGCCCAGAACCGCGTCAGGTTTCCCGGACGCTGATCCTGCGCGACGCGCTCGTAATCGACTTCGAAATTGTCCGTGATCTGGGCGCGCTCGAAATAGGTGCCCGACAGCAGCACGCCGAGTTCGCCGCCGCCAACGTTGAACCGTTCGGACGCGACAAGCGATCCTTCATATTGATTACGGCTGCCCAGTTCGGCGACACCGAAGCCGCCCTTCGCCGCAAGATGGCCGCCGTTGTAATCGAACGCCGAACGCGTGATGACATTGATGTTGCCCGCTACCGTCTCACCCGGCATTTCCGGAGTGACGGCCTTTGACACGATGATTTTCGATGCGATCGCCGACGGCACCGAATCGAAGCGCGCATCGCGACCTTCGGGGCTGACCACGTTGATCCCGTCGAACGACAGAGTCGTCCAGTAATTGGGCGTGCCGCGCAAGCTCACATAACGAGCCTGACCCTGATCGCGCTCCACACCCACACCGGCAAGGCGACCAACGGCCTGAGCGATATTCTGGTCGGGCAAGCGGCCGACGCTGTCGGCGGAAATTACGGCGACAAGCGAATCCGATTCCTTCTGAACCTTCAGCGCTGCTTCCTGTGATTCAGCAATCGGGCGGGTGCCCTTGACGATGATGTCGTCGGCATCAGTTTCGGCGGCCAGGGCAGCATTGGCTGCCTGTGCGTGTGCTGACGTCGCGCTGAACGCAGCGACTGCAATGCTGCTCATCAGCAGCGTGCGAACGGCAAACACCGCCTCGCGGCGGCCATGTCGAATGATCATGATCAGAATCCCCCAAGCCCGTCGAACACCAACGGATGAGGTCCGCTAGCGGGGGAAAAAGACCCTTCGAGTGCAAAACAATTACGAATGCGTTACGAAAATAATTCAGTTCGACATTGTTTGGTCTGTGATCAAAAAGTGACACCTGCTGCGTCACATTGGCGCCACCAATGCCATATCGGCACCTGCAACAGGTGCAGCTTCCGGCGCGGGTGCCGGGGTTGCCGAAAAACGCGGCGCGGGCGCGGGCTGGATTGCCCCGCCGATGGTTGTGAACGTCGCACGGGTCTGATTATGGGGGTGATCGGGTGCCTCGATCATCGACAGCACAGGGGCGAAGCACACATCGGTCATTTCCATGATGGCGCACCATTCCGCACGGGTTTTGGTCGCGAAGATTGCCGCAAGTCGTGCCTTGCGCGCTGGCCACGCCGATTTGTCGAACTGCGCATCGAAGGCGGGATCGTCAGCGATGCCTAATTTGTCCCGCAGCAGCGCGTAGAATTGCGGCTCGATCGAGCCGATCGCGATCCATTTGCCGTCGGCGCAACGATAGGTATCGTAAAAAGGTGCACCACCATCGAGCAGGTTAGTGCCGGGCACATCGCTCGTTGTGCCTGCCGCGAGCATCGCAAAGCTCATGCCAGCCAGCAATGCCGATCCATCGGTCATTGCCGCGTCGATCACCTGGCCGGGCGCACCATTCTTCACCGCGAGCAGCCCGGCGACCATGCCGAACGCGAGCAGCATCCCGCCACCGCCGAAATCGCCGACATAATTGACCGGCGGCACCGGCTTTTCGCCCGCTACGCCGATCGTGTGGAGCACGCCCGACAGCGCGATGTAATTGATGTCGTGCCCGGCCGCCTGCGCATAGGGGCCAGTCTGCCCCCAGCCCGTCATGCGCCCGTAGACGAGCTTGGGATTGTCCGCGAGCAGCACATCCGGCCCCAGCCCGAGCCGCTCCATTACGCCGGGGCGAAATCCTTCGATAAGGCCATCAGCGGTAGCGCAGAGCGCCTTGGCAGCCGAAAGCCCCTCGGCTGACTTGATATCGAGCAGCACCGATTTTCGGTTGCGCGACAGCGCATCACGTGGATCAAGCCGGGCGCCGGGGCGATCGATGCGGATTACCTCGGCACCGTGATCGCCCAGCATCATGCCGCAAAACGGTCCCGGGCCGATGCCGGCAAATTCGATGATCCGAATGCCCGAAAGCGCGCCTGCCATGATCCTGCTCCCCATTATCATGCTCTTGGCGCGCCCGGCAGGAGTCGAACCTGCGGCCTCAAGATTAGAAGTCTCGTGCTCTATCCAACTGAGCTACGGGCGCGCGCGATACGTCCGTTAGCGCGGATTGCGTGGGTGCGAAACGGGCATCATAAACGCTGGCGAAGCAACAGGGGTGGGCAATGAGCATCAAGGCAGTGTCGGCACAGGAATTGGCAGGCGGACAGTTGCGCTATTTCGATTTCGTGATGGCAGCGTTCGTCGCGATCATCCTGCTGTCGAACG
>CAZWAL010000142.1:0-7203 GCA_964631905.1 uncultured Stakelama sp. | reverse complement strand
ACCGGGCGCGCGCCCATCGTGAACACATCGCGCAGGATGCCGCCTACGCCAGTCGCAGCGCCCTGATAGGGTTCGATGTACGACGGATGGTTATGGCTCTCCATCTTGAAGATTGCAGCCTGACCATCGCCGATATCGATGACGCCTGCATTTTCGCCCGGGCCGCAAATTACCTGCGGGCCGGTGGTGGGCAGCTTCTTCAGATGGATGCGGCTCGATTTATAGCTGCAATGTTCAGACCACATGACCGAGAAGATGCCGAGCTCGGTCAGGTTCGGCTCGCGCCCCATCGCGGCGAGGACGCGCTCATATTCTTCGGGGGACAGCCCATGCTGGGCGACGATCTGCGGGGTGATGGCGCTCATATTCTCGCGCATAGCCGTGCGGAGGCGACGCGTCACCCCCGGTTTGCAGCCCCTGCGGTACCACGCAATGCTTTGAAACCATCGTTAACGTCGCGAAAACCATTGGTATAAACACACAGTAAAGAATCAAAGTTATCGATAATACTCCTAGTTAATCCGCCGTTTGGTAAAACTAAGTCATGATAAACGACGCAAACAGCATTTGGTGAGATTTACTTGATATCATCTCTTCGTTCGATTGTGAGAGGGGATACCATGAAACGCCAAATCACCACTGATGATGTCTGGGCGCCAGACGGTTCGGGTAAGACATCGCAGCGGCTCATCAAGCCGCTTTCCTTTATACCGATGTTCGCACGGGGCGGCGATACGCTGCAGCGTCTGGCCGCCGAAGCAAAGCGCCGCCCGGACGACGCCGCTGCGTTCGAGAAGCTCGGCATCGCCTATGCCAATGCCGGGGATCATGCCCAGGCAGCGCAGGCCCTCACCGAATCGGTGGCGATTGATCCCAGCCGAAGCCGTGCTTGGTCGGCATTGGGAGAAGCGCAGACACGCGTCGCCGGGGCAGAACAGGGCCCGATTCCGCATGCCGCGCGCCGGTCGTTCGAACAGGCTTTGGCGCTCGATCCTGAAGATGTCCGTGCGCAATTCTACCTTGCGGTCGACAAGGATGCAGAAGGTGCACGTGAGCAGGCGATCGAAGACTGGATGAACCTGCTTCGCACAGTGCGCCACGGCTCTGGCCCGGAAGAGAAGATCCGCGCCGCTATTCTCGCCTCGCTGTCCCGCGAGATGCAAGCCGACTGATTAGCGCGTCGGGTTCATCCAATCGCTGGTGCCGTGACATTAGCATGCGGCACCAGCCAGGTGGAAAGCCGCCATCCTGCCCAGGCACCGATCAGCTGGGCGACGATGAACCCGGGCGCATCGATCGGCCGGATGCCTGCAAAACTGTCGGTCAGCGCCCGCGCAATCGTGATGGCCGGGTTGGCAAAACTGGTCGAAGCCGTGAACCAGTAGCCCGCGACGATCCACATTGCGACCAGCGCTGGTACGGCGTCGGGGCGCTGGCGGCTGCCAATAACGATGGTGAATAGAAGGCCAAATGTAGCGACGAATTCGCCGATCCATTGGCCAGGGCCGGTGCGCACCTTTGTGCCGAGTTCGATCAGCGGCATTTCGAACATCGCGTGCACAATCAGGACCCCGATGATGCCGCCTGCCAATTGGGCGACGGCGTTGGGCAGCCAGTCGCGCCGCTCCCCCAGCATCAGCGTCACCGCCGGATTGAAATGCGCGCCTGAGACCGGCCCAAGCAGCGTGATGAGCACATAGAGCATGGCCCCGGTCGCGCCCGTATTGCCGATCAGCGCAAGCGCGATGTTGCCGCCCGCGAGCCGCTCGGCCATCACGCCCGAGCCGACGACGGTCGCGAACAGGATCAGCGAGCCGATGAATTCCGCCGCGAGCGCGCGGCTGCGCGCCGGGTTCACAAAATCTCGTGCACGGTCTCGGGCGGGCGACAGAGCCGAACACCCTTGTCGGTCTCGACCAGCGGACGCTGAATTAGCGCCGGATGCGCCATCATCGCATCGAGAATGGTCGCTTCATCGGCATCCTTGAGCGCGAGATCGGCAACCAGTTCGGCGGCCGGGGAATTGGTGGTGCGCATCGCCTGCCGGTGGGTAAGCCCCGCATCGCGGTGCAGTTGAACGAGCTTGTCGCGAGTCGGTGGGTCTTTCAGATATTCGATCACCGTCAGGTCGATCCCCGGCGTTTCCTGCAGGATCGCCAGCGTGCTGCGCGAGGTGCCACAGGCCGGATTATGCCAGATCGTTGCTTTCATCATGCGCAGCCGCACGTGGTTTTGGCGGTGAGTGCATCGATCGTGGCTGAGGTGCCATAATGGGTTGATTCGCCTTCGGTCAGGAAGGTCTCCCACACAACGCCCTGCGGATCGGTGACCCAGCTCTTCTCGGATTTGGCGTAGCAGCAGGTGGTCTTGCCTTCTTCGACCACGGGCGCGTCGACCTTGGCGATCCGGGAATAAACTTCGGCCAATTCGGCCGCATCCTCGACCTGAATGCCGAGATGCTCCACCCCCGTGGCGGCCCCCCGTGCCGAGATCGCGAAATTAACGCGCGGATCGTCGAGCATCCATTTGGCGTAATCGGGCTTGGTCACGCTCGGCTCGGCGGCGAACAGGGTGGAATAAAAACCGATCGACCGATCGAGATCGTCGACCGCGACATGAACATGCAGGCGTTTCATGCGGCATTCCTTTCGGTGGGGAGTTCGGCTTCGGCGGGGGCGCAATCTTCGCCGCCGCAGCAATTTTCGGTCAGATACGCGACCAGCGCGGACATCGCGGCAAAATCAGCCGCGTAGATGATCGATCGCCCGGCACGGGTCGGCCGGATTAATCCCGCGCGCTCAAGCTGGGCCAGATGAAATGACAGCGACGAGGCCGGCAGTGCGAGCAACGTGGCAATCTCGCCCGCCGCCAACCCTTGTGGGCCTGCCGCAACAAGCGCGCGAAAGGCGGCAAGCCGGTGCGGTTGGGCAAGGGCGCTGAGCGCAGTGATGATGGGTGCCGAGTCGGTCATTTCGATAATTCCAATAATATCGAAATGACCGATAGTCAATAACCCGGCTGTACCCGTCGCACCCGCGCGCTAGCCATCCACCACGCGATGACGGCCATCAGCACATAGGCGAACAGGCCCAACGGGGCCATCTCAACCGGGGGTGGATCGATGATCGCGGTTGGTTGCGGGCCGAACCAGTTGAACGCCTGCAGCCCCGCCATGACTAGCGCGAGCAGCCACGGACCGAACCGGCCGGCCGCATGCGTCGCTTTGGTTTGTGAGAGGTACCAGGCGAGGCCGCCAAAGGCGAAGACCAGCTCCAGCGGCATTTCCACCAGCGGGTAGTTCCACAGCCCAAGGCCCAGTTTTGGCGGGGTGCCGATGATCGTCAGATCCTGTGTGTGTACCAGCAGATCGATGAGCCAGTGCGACAGCACCACAATCCCGCCGATCGCGGCCGTCACAGCGCTGCGCGACGCCAGCAACAGCAGCAGCGCGAAGCCGATGCCCCAGGCCGCTGCACCGACCAGCGAATGCGTCCATGGCATCGAATACAGGTCCATCGGGTTCATCACCGTCGTCCCCGGCACCAGCCGTGCCTTCTCGATCCCTGCGATCAGGAAACTGAAAAAGCCGAAATCGATCAGCTGGGCTGCAACGAACAGCGTACCGAGCGGCGGCGCCTTGGGCTGGGTCGCCGCAACGAAAGACGCGCCATAATGGCCGATAAACATTACTTTACGCCGGTTGCGGGTCGGGTTTTGAGTTCCATGAAGCGGTACACATCGGCCGCGCTTTGATCGGCACGTTCTTCCATCGGAATGTGGCCGGTCTTGGGATAGATGATCAATTCGGCCCCGGCGATCCGCTTGGCAAGCCAACGCCCGGATGAGGCAGGGATCAACTGGTCCTCATCCCCCCACAAGATCAGCGTCGGCGTCTTGATGCGCGCGAGCTTCGCGTCGGTTGCATAATCGGGCTTGGTGGCGAACCGGTCGATCGTCGCTTCGCGATTGCCGGGATAGCGCAGCAGTTCCCAATACAGGTCGATCGCCTTGTCATCGGCGAGCTTGGGGTCACTGAAAGCGCCCGGCAGGCTGTCGGCAATGAGTGATCGCGGGGTGATCATCGTCGCCAGATTGCGGATCACCGGCATCCGCGCAATCCGGAAGGCGAGCGGCGGGGATGTATTGCCGGGCTCGGGCTGGCCCGAGGCGTCGACCAGGATGAGCCCGGTCAGATGCTCCGGATACGACAGCGCATAATGCCACGCGACGCCGCCGCCCATCGAGTTGCCGCCCAGCACCATCTTGTCGACGCCAAGCTTGGCTCGCACTTTTTCGACCACATCGACAAAGGCCACCGCGCTGTACAGCTTGGACGGGCTTGGTCCGGTAAGGCCATGCCCCGGCAAGTCGAAACGAATGATTCGATACCGCTCGCCAAGCCGCTTCGCCCAAGGCTCCCAGGTGTGGAGGGAGGCGTTCGATCCGTGGATCAGCATCAGCACCGGTGCATCGCGGGGCCCCGTATCGCGCAGATGCACGGTCAACCCGCCGCCCAGGTCAACATACTGCGATGGCGCAGCACCATATTTCGCGCGCATTGCCGCCGGATCGGTATCGGGTGTGCGGAAATAGATGAAGGCGGCGCTTGCCACGATCAGCAGGACGAGCAGCAGCCACCCCAAAAACTTGCGCATCGCCATCACACTCCCATTGTTGCGCCGATCATCCGCGCAATCTGATTACTTGCCGGGTGCCGCGAGATATTTGTCGAACCATGCCACCATCCGCTTCAGCGAATCGGTGTTGTTCTCGCGCTTGTAAAAGCCGTGGCCCTCCCCCGGGTAGAAAACCCCTTCAACAATATTACCCTTGGCCTTCAGTACGTCCATCACCTGTCTCGACTGGCCGGGCGGCACGCGGATGTCGTTTTCACCCTGCGTGACGAGCAGCGGTGCCTTGGCAGCCTTGATGTAGGTGAGGGGCGAGGAAGCGATGTAAACCTCAGGCGAATCATCGGGCGAGCCGATCAGGCCCCGCTGATAGGCTTGAAGCAGCGCATCTTCATGCTTCCACATTTCACCCCAGTCGATGATTCCGAACAAATCGACCGCTGCGGCAAATGCATCGGGTGCCTTGCCGATCGCCATCAAGGTCATGAATCCACCATAGGAGCCGCCAGCGATGCCTACCCGCTTCGCATCGACAAACCCCGACGCGACAAGGAAGTCCCTGGCGGCCAATTCGTCCTTCAGGTCGCCGCCGCCCAGATCCTTGTAATTCGCCTTCTGAAACGCAATGCCATAGCCCGTCGATCCGCGCGGATTGGGCTGGATCACCACATATCCCCGGCTGGCAAGCGCGGTCGCCCAGGGTTCGAAACTGTCGATCGTCTGCCCGGTCGGCCCGCCATGCGGGATGACGACCGCGGGGTTGCTGCCATCGCGCTTCAGATTGAACGGCATCGTCAGCACGGCGCTGACCAGCGTTCCGTCGAAGCTGCGATAGGTGACGATGCGCGATTTGGGCAAATGTTCGGGCGCGAGGCTCGCCATTGCCAGCCGGGTGATCGGCCTAGCGGCGCTGGTTGCCAGATCATAGGCATAGAGTTCAGCCGGCGTATCGGCACCGGCGTGAATGACCATCAGTTTGCGGCCATCGGGTGAAAACGGATCACTGCCAGTAGCGCTGTTATCGCCAGGTGGCAGCGCCAACGGCTTTACGGAAAGTGTTTCCAGGTCGACCAGCGCCACTTCCTGTCGGCCGTCGATGCTGGTCTGGACGAGCATCGATTTGTCGTCGGGCGAGATGCTCCCGCTGCTTTCTTCCCATGGCGTTGACGGCAGTTTGCGCTGCTTCTTCGCCGCAACGTCATAAACGACCGCGTGAAGCTGTCCGGTGCCGTCGTTGGTCGTCAGTGCAATGATCTTGCCGTCGGCGGTCGCATCAGTTGCGGTGTAAAGCGTGTTCGCCTTGCCGAGCAGCCGGGTGGCCTTTCCTGTGGCCACATCGATGCGCCAGACTTCGCCGACGCTGCCATCAGCATTGGTGCGCGATGCGATCAATGCATTGTCGCCTTCGACCCAGGCGGCAGGCGTCCAGCGCCACGCCGGATTCTTTTCCGCCGTCAGCGGCCTCACTTTGCGGGTCGCCAGATCCATCACCGCGATGTTGACCTGGCCCTCGCTGGTCTTCTTGGTGGTGACGGTGATCAGGTCGCCCTTGCGACTGAAATTGACGCCTGCCTCACGCACATCGGGGGTATTGGTGATGTTTTCCGCCACACCGCCGTCAATTGACATCGCAAAGATATCATATTGCTCATTCCCACCCTGATCCTGGCGGAACAAAATGGTTTTGCCATCACGGGCTGGCACAATGCCGCGCTGCACCTCTTCGGACTGGGAAAGCTGCACGGGCCAGCTGCCGTCAACATCGCCGCGCCAGATGTTGAAGCGACCGGTCAAGTCGGTTGCAATGAAGAATTGCTTGCTATCGGCGCTCCATGCCGCGCTGACCGCGCCACGTGAAAAGCCCAGATCGTCAATCGGCACGGGCTTCGCGTCGGGGTCGACCGGCGACGTCAGGCTCTTCGGGTCGGTCACCGGGCGCGGCGGCGTCGGAATTTCGGCCGCGAGTGGGGCGATTGCCACGCTGGCGAGCATCATGGTGGCGATCAGTCGGCGCATCGACAGACTTCCTTTCTTCGGACTCGGTCGAACGAATGGTGCCATGTCGATGCCATTAGAGGAAGTAGGTTAGGCGTCCTCCTGCCGGGCCAGCCATTCTTCGAGCCATTTGATCGTGTAATCGCCCTTCTGGAAATCAGGATCGTCGAGCAGCGCCTGGTGGAGAGGGATTGTCGTTTTCATGCCGTCGATCACGAACTCTTTAAGCGCCCGGCGCAGGCGGCGCAGCGCGCCGTTGCGGGTGGTGCCATAGACGATCAGCTTGGCGATCATGCTGTCGTAATAAGGAGGCACGCGGTACCCTGCGTACAGCCCGCTATCGACGCGCACATTCATGCCGCCCGGCGCATGAAACTGCTTCACCAGGCCGGGGGAGGGGGCAAAGGTCCGCGGGTCCTCGGCATTGATCCGGCATTCGATCGCATGGCCGCGAAACACCACGTCTTCCTGCCGCAAGGTCAGCGGATGCCCCTCGGCAATGCGGATCTGTTCGCGGACGAGATCAAGCCCGGTGATCGCCTCGGTAACCGGATGCTCCACCTGCAGCCGGGTGTTC
>CAZWAL010000141.1:0-7232 GCA_964631905.1 uncultured Stakelama sp. | reverse complement strand
ATCCAGATCTGGAACAGCGTCGTCGTTTCGGATTCCAGATTATATTCCGAATGGCGAACGCCGGTCCCGGCACTCATCACCTGCACATCGCCGGCCACGGTGCGGCCGGTATTGCCCATCGAATCCTGATGGGTGATCGCCCCCGTGCGGACATAGGTGATAATCTCCATGTCGCGGTGCGGATGCGGCGGAAAGCCCGAGTTGGCGGCGATCTCATCATCATTCCACACGCGGATGCTGCCCCAGCCCATCCGGTCGGGATCATAATAATTCGCGAACGAGAAATGATGGCGTGCATTCAGCCAGCCATGATCGGCATGGCCGAGCGTTTCGAAAGGCCGCCGGTCGATACGTGCCTTGGTCAACATGGGAACCTCCTTTGTGTTGACGCCAAGATAGGGGTTGCGTTTTCCACGTAAATGGAAACGATAGAAACTCATCGTTTCCAATATTGGCTGATCGGAGTGGAGGGTGACGTGCGGCTTCCTGATCTTGAAGCATGGGCAATCTTCGCGAGCGTCGTCGAGCATCGGTCGTTCAGTGGGGCGGCAGACGCGATCGGCCTGTCGAAGGCGACTATTTCAAAGGCGGTGACGCGGCTGGAGGCACAGCTCGCCACCAATTTGTTCCACCGGACCTCGCGCCGCCTGAGCCTGACCGATGCCGGGCAGCTGCTCGCCGAGCATGCCGCACGCATCCTGGCCGAGGCCAATGCCGCCGAGGAGGCCGCGCGTGGTGCGGCGAGCAATCCGACCGGGCTGATCCGCCTGGCCGCGCCGATGTCGCTCGGTTTGCTTTACCTCACCGATCTGATCGCCGATTTTATCGCGGCGCATCCGGGGATTGAGATTGACCTTCAGCTCTCCGACGCAAAGGTCGATATCGTCGCGGAAGGGTTCGACATCGCGGTGCGCATCGCCAATTTGCCCGACAGTTCGCTGCGGGCTCGGCGGCTCGGGCCGGTGACCGCGCATATCGTCGCCGCGCCCGCCTATCTCGCCCGCCACGGCACCCCGACCCACCCGGCGCAGCTCGGCGAGCATGCCTGCCTTGCCTATACCAATGTCACCGGCCCCTGGCGCTTTACCGGCCCGGCGGGCGCGGAGGTGACGGTGCGGCCGGCAGGGCCGGTGCGCGCCAATAGCGGCGATGCGTTGCTGCCGGCGCTGCGCCAGGGCCTGGGCATTGCCGTGCTGCCCGATTTCATCGTCGGGCGTGATCTGGCGGCGGGCACGCTCGTGCCGATCCTGACCAATTGGCACACCCCGCCAGTGGCGCTCCACCTGATGACGCCGCCCGGTGCACTGCGGCCTGCGCGAGTGGAAGCGTTGCTCGCCTTTCTGAGCGATCGGCTGCGCCCGATCTGCGCTGAATCGCGTTCTTGACTCGACGCGACTCGTGGAGTCAGGCCGATTAATCTGAAATTAACCTTTTACCTTCATCACTGATGAGGTTAATGGAATGTGTGTGAACGCGCCGAGCGACTGGGGATGTTCGGGGCTGCGAGCAACAGGGGAACTGCCAGATGCGCGTGCTGCTGATCGAAGACGAGCCCACCACGGCCAAAGCCATTGAATTGATGCTCTCGGCGGAAGGCTTCAACGTCTACACCACCGATCTTGGCGAAGAAGGCCTCGATCTGGGCAAGCTGTATGATTACGACATCATCCTGCTCGACCTGAACCTGCCCGACATGCACGGCTATGACGTGCTGAAAAAACTCCGCGTCGCCCGGGTGCAGACGCCGGTCCTTATCCTTTCCGGGATCAACGAAATGGACAGCAAGGTCCGCTCGTTCGGTTTCGGCGCTGACGATTACGTCACCAAGCCCTTCCACCGCGAAGAACTCACCGCCCGCATCCACGCGGTTGTGCGTCGTTCCAAGGGTCATTCGCAGTCGGTGATCCGCACCGGCAAGCTCGCCGTCAATCTGGATGCCAAGACCGTCGAAGTCGATGGCGCCCGCGTCCACCTGACCGGCAAGGAATATGCGATGCTTGAGCTGCTGAGCCTGCGCAAGGGCACCACGCTCACCAAGGAAATGTTCCTGAACCACCTTTATGGCGGCATGGACGAACCCGAACTCAAGATCATCGACGTTTTCATCTGCAAGCTGCGCAAAAAGCTCAGCATGGCCTGCGAGGGCGATAATTATATCGAAACCGTCTGGGGCCGCGGCTATGTGCTGCGCGAGCCGGACGAGGTGCAGGAAGCTGCCGTCGCGTAAGCGATGCTGCGCGGTTTAACGGGGGAAAGCCCGCGGTTCCTTTATGGAGCCGCGGGCTTTTTGCTGACAAGGGCACCTTTGCTTGCGTAGCGCGTTCTTCCCGTCCACATGCGCACCACATCCTGGCAATCTACAGGAAACTTCCATTCCGTGCCTCAAGACGATGTCGACCCCATGACTGACGCAATCGTCGTCCCCGGTGATGCTGCCGCTGAGGGCCGCGCATCCGTGCCCAATGATGTCGAGTTCCGGTTGCTCGGCGAAAACATCCCCTGCCTGTGCTGGATTGCCGACGCGACCGGTTACATCTTTTGGTACAATCGCCGCTGGCACGAATATTGTGGCAGTACCAATGCCGAGATGGCCGGCTGGGGCTGGCAGAAGGTTCATGACCCTGCGATCCTGCCCGAAGTGATGGAGCGGTGGAACGCATCGATCCAGTCGGGTGCACCATTTGAAATGACGTTTCCGTTGCGCGGTTTCGACGGCATATTCCGTCCCTTCCTCACTCGTGTTCAGCCGCTGCGCGATGACGATGGGAAGGTGATCCGCTGGTTCGGCATGAACACCGATATCACCGCGCAGATCGCTGCCGAGGAAGAATTGCGATCCACCAACCGCAAACTGCTGATTGCGACCGCCGAACGCGAAGCCATTCTGGCCCAGCTCGGCGAGGGCGTAATCATCACCGATCCCGACGGTCGAATCACCTTTGTGAACGAAGCCGCGACCCGGCTCCATGGCGGGATGCGGCTCGACGTAACGCCGGACGATTATACGCGCCAATACCGTCTGCTTACGCTCGACGGGGAACCGCACCCCATTGAGGACCTACCGCTGACGCGCGCAGTCCGGCAGCATGAAACAATTGTCGACGCGCGCTGGCGGATCGCCCGGCCCGACGGCTCCGAAGTGCTTGCGATCGGTTCGGCCCGCCCTGTCCGGGGCGCTGATGGCAACCTGATCGGCGCAGTGCTGACCATTCGTGACGATACCGCGCGCAAAACCGCCGAAGATGCGCTCGCCGATGCATCGCGCATCAAGGACATGTTGCTGCACGAGGTGAACCACCGCGTGAAGAACAGCCTGCAACTCGTCACGTCGCTGCTGATGCTGCAGGCCGGCAAGGCTGGTTCGCCCGAATTGAAGCAAAGCCTGCTCGAGGCGCGTACCCGGATCGGCGTCGTCGCCAGCCTGCATCAGCGGCTCTATTCGACCGAGGAGCATGACCGGGTCGATCTGGCGAGCTATCTGCTCGATCTTGGGAATGACACCATCGCCGCGCTTGACGGCAATGACCGGATCAAGCTTGCCTTCACCTGTACCGACAGCGTCTTCCTGCCGCTTGATCGCGCTGTGCCGTTGGCGTTGATCCTGAGCGAGCTCATCACCAATGCGGTCAAATATGCCTTTGTTGGTGATCGGGCCGGGACGATTGACGTGATCCTGGACGGTCAACGCACTGATATTGCGATCACTGTTAGCGATGACGGCGTTGGCTTGCCCGATGGATTCGATCCGTTGACGTCAAACGGCCTCGGCATGCGGATCGTGACGGCGTTAACGCGTCAGGTACGCGGCAGGTTGACGGTGCTCAGCCGCCCCGCCGGTGCCGCCTTCCTGCTCACGCTGCCAAGGGAAAGCTGACCGCCATGCATCACGCTGTCGACGCCGCCCCGATGCGGCTCCTGGTTGTAGAGGACGAGGCTCTCGTCGCGATGGAGATCGAGACGATTCTCGAATCGCTCGGCTATGACGTTGTCGGTGTGGCCGATACGCTCGCCGATGCGCTGGCGTTGCACGAGGCGGGCCAGCCAACGTTAGCCCTGGTGGACATGCAGCTTGCCAATGGCGAAAGCGGACTTGCCGTCGCCGCCGCCTTGCGCGCGCGCGGCACCCACAGCCTGTTGGTCACGGGCAATTGCCCGGGTGACGCCGGCGTCGACGTCGCCATTGGCTGCCTGCACAAGCCGTTCAACGACCGGGGATTGATGAATGCCGTCGATGCCGCCCGCGCCGTGATTGCGGGCCAGGTTCCCGGCGACGTAGCCGGCAGCTTTCACCTCTATTGATGCGCTAGCGGCGGGCTCACCGCGCCCAGGCGCGTACCCCGCTGATCCATGTTTCTTCCACCTTGGTCGCGCGCAGGTCGCTAGGGCTGGCGAGCAGGGGATCGCGGTCGATGATGATGAAATCGGCCCATTGCCCTTCACCCAGCCGCCCGAATTCCTTCTCTGCAAAGCCAGCATAGGCAGCGTCCATCGTATAGGCGCGCCAGGCCTGTTCGCGACTGATGCGTTCCTGCGGCTGCCACCCGCCAAAGGGCTGGCCGTCGGCATCGGAACGGGTGAAACCCGTCGCCCAGCCCGCAAACGGATCCGGGCTTTCGACAGGGTAATCGGTGCCGAATGCCAGCACCGCGCCCTGCTTGATCATCGTCTGCCACGCATAGGCCCCCGCCAGTCGCGCCGGCCCCAGTCGCGCTTCGGCCATCGTGCGGTCGCTGGTTTCGTGCACCGGCTGCATCGAGGCGATAATGCCGTTCTTGCCGAACTTGGCGAGATCGACGGGGTCGATCACCTGCGCATGTTCCACCCGCCAGCGCCGATCGCCTTTATAGGTTTCGGCCAGATCGGCGATCGCATCGACCACCTGGGCATTGGCCTTGTCGCCGATCGCGTGGACCGCGACCTGATAGTTATCCATCGCCGCGCGGCTCATCAGGTTGCGCAGCACGTCATCGGCCAGAAAACCCGCGCCCGACTGCCCCGGTGCATCAGCATAGGGCGCCTTCAGCCACGCCCCGCGCGATCCGAGCGCACCATCGGTGTAGAGCTTCACCCCCGCCAGCTTCAGCCGTCCGCCATAAAGCCAAGGCGTCGGGCCGATCCCGCCGATGCGGATCGTATCGTCGAGCCCCGCGCCATAGCCGATGATCCGCACCCGAAGCGACCCGGCATCGCCGAGCCGTCGATAAGCCATCCAGTCATCGAGCGAGGTGCCCATATCCGCCGTCGCGGTAATGCCATAGCTGAGCAGGATCGCCTGCGCCTTCAGCACTGCAGTGCCACGTTCCTTGGGCAGCAGCTTGGGCACAGCCTTCATCACCAGCTCCTGCGCCGAATCGACGAAGACGCCGCTGGGCTCAGTGCCGATCTTCTCGATCCGCCCGCCGGCGGGCGAGATGCTCTTGGCAGTGACCCCGGCCGCCTTCATCGCCGCGCTGTTCGCCCAGCTGGCATGGCCGTCCGCGCGCGACAGCCAGACGGGGCGATCGCTGACCACCGCGTCGAGATCGGCTGCCGTGGGGAAGCGCCCCAGCCCCCATTTCTCCTGATTCCAGCCGCCGCCCAGGATCCACTTCTTCTCCGGGTTCGCGGCGATGTAAGCGGCGATCTTTGCCTTGGCCTCATCGAGCGACTTCGTGTCCGACAGATCGAGCTCGAGCGCGCGCAAGCCCAGATCGACGACATGGCCGTGGGCGTCGACAAAGCCGGGCAACAGCACCTTGCCCTTCATGTCCTGCCGCCAGTCGAGCTTGTCCGGGCGCTTTTCCCCCTGTTTCAACAGGCGCGCGACATGGCCGTCAGGCGTCATCAACAGGCCAGTGAAGCGCACGACCTTGCCGTCGGCGTCGAGCGTCATGCCGTTGACGTTGTCGATCAGACCGTCGGCATAAGCGGGTGTTGCCGCACAGAGGCAGGCGGCAAGGATCAGGCGGGCGAAGATGTTCGATCGTGTCATGATGTGGTGATATGATCCCGCTGCGGATTTTGCGAGAGAAGAGATGATGCGCCGATCAATCGCTGCTGTGGGTGCCGTGCTGCTATGGTCAGCATTCACCGTTCCGCTTTCCGCCCAGCGCGTGCAACCCAGGGTCGAGGTGACGACCCCCGATTATGAATTCCGCTACAGCTACCCGCCACAGGCTGCCGCCATCCCGGCACTCGCCGCCTATTTCGAGGGCGAACGCACCCGCGCCCGCACCAGCTTTGTGAAGGATGTCGCCGACGGCCGGCGCGAGGCGACACAGGACGGCCGCAGCTTCATTGCCTATGAGATGAGAGTCGTGTGGGATGTGGTGACCGATACGCCCCGCCTGCTGAGCCTGTCGGGCTGGTTCTACGGCTTTACCGGCGGCGCCCATGGCAGTGCCGGCACCGATTCGCTGCTGTGGGACAAGCAGCGCCGCGAACGGATGAAGCCCGTCGCGGTCTTCACGACGCCCGAAGCCCTATGGGCGGCGATCAAGACGCCCTATTGCCGCGCGCTGAATGCCGAACGCGCCACGCGCCGCGGCAGCCAGGCCCGGATCGCCCCGGACGACCCCTTCAACGACTGCCCGCCGCTGAAGGACCTGACGCTGCTGCTAGGATCGAGCAAGCGCAAGACGATCGACCGGATCGGCCTGATCGCCGATCAATATGTCGCCGGCCCCTATGTCGAGGGGCCGTACGAGATCACGCTGCCGGTGACGCCTGCGGTGATCGCGGCGGTGAAGCCGGGATATCGTGCCGGGTTTGCGGTGAAGCGTTGATCGGGGTGGTTTGGTATCTCTCGGTTACGTTCTGAAACGTCCGAAATTGGTGGAAAACGGACACTAGCGGCGTGGGCAGATGGGCCAGCATGCCGCAGTTCGAAGCCTAACTGTCCCGATACCCACGGCTTAGGTGCGGTCGGACCTGTTGTTGATAAAACCGCTCCCGTTGTCGCGCCAAGGCTTTCACGAAGGCAACGTAATAGATGAGGCAGGCGGACACACTCGCAGCGGCGGCGATCCAAAAGGCAATTCCGCTCGACACTTCGTTCCAGATGAATGTCAGAACGGCCCCTACGAAAAGTAGCGGCCCCAACCCGAAAATACGTGCACCGATCGACATCAGATCGCCACGCCTATCGAGCCAGTCACTCAAGGTTCTAATGAAGCCCATATATGCTCCTCTCTTGGGCACATTCTTGTATGACCCCCAGTGCGTAAAGGGAATGTCCGCAACTGGGGCGTTAG
>CAZWAL010000140.1:0-7278 GCA_964631905.1 uncultured Stakelama sp. | reverse complement strand
TGTTGGTCATCCGCGGCATCGGCGCGTGCTGGAAGCTTTCGCGGCGGCCATTGCCGGTGGGAGCGACTCCCATCAGCCGCGCGTTCAGCCGATCCTGGATATAGCCCTTCAGAATGCCATCATCGATCAGGATATTTTCCTGAGTCGGCGTACCTTCGTCATCAATTGATAGCGACCCGCGCCGATCGGCGATCGATCCGTCATCGACCACCGTCACGCCGGGCGCCGCGACACGCTCACCAATGCGGCCCGAAAAGGCGCTGGTGCCCTTGCGATTGAAATCGCCTTCCAGCCCGTGGCCGATCGCTTCGTGGAGCAGAATGCCGGGCCAGCCCGGGCCGAGGAGCACGGTCATCTCACCCGCGGGCGCGTCAACCGACTCAAGATTGACCAGCGCCTGCGCCAGCGCCTCATCAATCGCGCGGTTCCATGTTTCGGGGCCCATCAGCCGGTCGTACAGATAGCGCCCGCCAAGCCCGAAACTGCCCGTTTCGCGCCGGCCATTCTGCTCAACCACGATCGCAACGTTGAGGCGCACCAGCGGGCGGATGTCGGTGGCGACGAAACCATCGGCGCGAACGATTTCCACCACATTCCACTGGCCCGAAAGCGATACTGACACCTGCGCGACACGCGGATCGCGGGCGCGCGCGGCGGCATCGATCGTCTGGCACAGGTTCACCTTGTCGGCGAAGGGCACCAGGTCGAGCGGATCGCTGTCGGTGTATAAGTGCCGATTGGTCGCGCGCGGAGGGGGCGCCTTGGCCGATGCCGACGGATCGATCAGCGCCATTGTCTCCGCCGCTCGGCCGATCGCGGCGCCGCTCAGTTCATTGGCATGGGCGAAAGCAGTCGTCTCGCCCGAGACCGCACGCAGGCCGAAGCCACTCTGTGTGTCATAGCTCGCCGTCTTCAACCGCCCGTCATCAAAGCCGAACGCTTCTGTCTTGCGATATTGCAGGTACAGCTCGCCATCATCGGCCCGCGCGAGCGCGCTGGCGGTGAGGCGTTGCGCCTCGTCGGGGTCAAGCTGGCCGATGGGATACAGGTAGCGGCGGGGATCGGGCATAGTGGTCATCCCCGGCAATATAGGGCTGCCCCGAGCAACGTCGAGGGGCAGCTTAAATGCTGGCGCCAGCTGGATGGTCAGGGAGCGCGGATTGATCCGCGCCATCAGCAGCCCCACCGATCAGCACGAATCGCCGATCGCAATAGCCGCAATCGACATAACCCTGTTCGTCGATCTGCAGCCACACACGGGGGTGGCCGAGCGCGGCAGGAATACCATCATGCGCGCCATCACAGCTGACGCGCGCAGCGGAGACACGGGTGATTTCGGGTGGCGGGACCATGAGGGCTGCGATAGCAACCGTGTCGGCGGGCAGCAAGCACGCAGCGCGCCGATCGAGCCGGGAAGGCTGAACGGAGGCGCATTCGATGTCCGATACCCCTTCGATTGGCGCGTTCGCCATTGTGCCGAGCAATGACCTGCCCGGTGCGATCCCCTTTTGGGAACGACTGGGCTTCGAGCGCACGGGCGGATCGCACGATTATCTCATCATGACCGGCTGGGGATGCGAAGTGCATCTGATTCAGGCCGGATCAGGACCGTGGCGGGTGCCAGCCGATCATAATCCGTTCGGCGTTTTCATCCGCACGCCCGACGTCGACGCCATTGCTGCGCGAGTCGACGATCTGATCATCCGCCCCGGCGGCGTGCTGCGCCACCGCGAATGGGGCCTGTACGAAGTGGGCGTTGCCGGCCCAGATGGCCTGCTGGTGCGGATCGGCTGGCCGTCGTCGCTCATTCGGGCCTAGCTTTAGTCACGCGCACCCGAGCGCCCGCCGAAAATATTTGGCGACACCGCCTTCGCGGCTTAAGCGGCATAGCATGACCGACGCCGCCATCTCGATCGACCGCCTTTCCAAAACCTATAAGGGCGGCAAGCGCGCGCTGGACGAGGTGAGTTTCGATGTGCCGCGCGGAACGATCTTTGGGCTGCTCGGCCCCAATGGGGCGGGCAAATCGACGCTGATCAACATCCTGGCCGGGCTGGTGAACAAGACTGGCGGCAGCGCGTCGATCTGGGGCTTCGATATCGACAAGCACGCCCGCAACGCCAAGGCCTCGATCGGCATCGTCAACCAGGAGATCCTGTTCGATCCCTTCTTCACCCCCGTCGAGACGCTGGAAATCCAGGCCGGGCTTTACGGCGTGCCCAAGGCGAAGCGGCGGTCGATGGAATTGCTGCGGGCGGTGCATCTGGAAGACAAGGCCAATGCCTATGCGCGCACCTTGTCGGGCGGCATGAAGCGGCGGCTGATGGTGGCGAAGGCGATGGTCCACGCGCCGCCCGTGCTGGTGCTCGACGAGCCGACAGCGGGCGTCGATATCGAGCTGCGCAAGCAATTATGGGATTATGTCCGCGAACTGAACGCGGGCGGCGTGACGGTGGTGCTGACCACCCATTATCTCGAGGAAGCCGAGGAGCTGTGTGACCGGATCGCGATCATCAACCATGGCAAGCTGATCGCCAACGAACCGACGCGGGCGCTGGTGGGGATGGCGCGAGAGAAGGTCGTGGTGGTTAGCGTCGATTCAAACCCTGCCAAAGCCGCAGACAATGGCGCCTTCAATCGCGACTTTCTACAGCGAGTGGATCTTCTTGACGGTAATCGGTTGGAGATAGTGTACAACCGCGATCGCGTTAACGCCGGTCAGGTGCTGGATCACGTCAAGCAAATGGGCTTCGGCATCGTCGACGTATCGACCCGCGAGGCCGATCTCGAGGATGTTTTTCTCAACCTGACGCGGGCGTCGAACCGATGACAGATACCGATGGTCCCGTAGAAGCACCCGAGCCCACGCCTACTGCGCCGACCAAAACGGCCGCACGTCGCCGAGCCGACACAATCAAGAATTTCCGCTGCAAGAACCTTATCGCGGTTATTGAAAACCCGAGCGAGATCAGAAATATCGGGACGGTCATCAGAAATGTGAACGCGCTCGGCGTTGAGAAGGTCTATGTCATTGACCCGCGACGCTCGCTCTCCGATGATTGGGAAGAGCTCCGCGAGCGCAAATCGCTTTCGAAAACATCCGTTTCGGCTGTCAAATGGACCTTCGTAAAGCGATTCGACAGCACGGAGGAATGTTTTGCTCATTTGGAGCACAAAGGGTTCCGTTCGATCGTCACGTCACCGCACGTAAAGGGTAAAACAAACCTCTATCTTCACGAGGCAGACTTTACTGCCTTTACGAAGCTGGCGGTTTGGTTTGGCAGCGAGTCCGCTGGCATTAGCGATGAGGCCGTTCAGAGAAGCGAGCTATGCATCAGCGTTCCCATGTTCGGTATGATCGAGAGCCTGAATCTGGGCACCAGTTCGGGCATCGTGCTCTACGAGGTCACGCGTCAGCGTCGGGAGTATCAGAGCAAATATCGGCGCCGCGATCACCGGGGAAAGCGCGCGAACCCACTCCCAACCGTGATCACGCCTTCGGATTGCGACGACGAATGCGTCGTCGATCAATGACCACGAGTCCCATCACCACCGACATCCTCATCATCGGCTCCGGTGCCGCCGGGCTCACCGCTGCGCTCAACCTTGCCGACCAGTTCAAGGTCACCGTCCTCGCCAAGGGCGGGTTGAATGAAGGCTCCACCGCCTGGGCGCAGGGGGGCATCGCGGCGGTGTTGGAGCCGGGCGATACATTTGACAGCCATATCGAGGATACGATGGTCGCGGGCGCGGGGTTGAACGACCGCGCCACCGTCGAATTCGTCGTCGAAAGCGCGCCCGCCGCGATCGCGCGGCTGGCCGAACTAGGCGTGCCATTCAATATGGAGGGCAATCTCCCCCATCTGACGCGCGAGGGCGGGCATAGCCACCGGCGGATCGTGCATGTCGATGATGCGACCGGCTGGGCGGTGCAGGAGGCGCTGCAGCGCGCCGCCGATCTCCATCCGAACATCACGCTCGTGCCCGATATGGTCGCGATTGACCTCGCGACCGGCAAGCATGAAGCGCGATATTCGGGATCGGGCCATGTCTGGGGCGTGTATGCCGTCAACCGCGCTACCGGGCGGGTCGAGCTGTTCACCGCGCGGGCAACGATTTTGGCAACGGGCGGCGCGGGGCGCACTTATCTGTTTTCCACCGCACCGCGCGGTGCCACGGGGGACGGCATTGCGATGGCATGGCGCGCCGGGTGCCGCGTCTCCAATATGGAGATGATGCAGTTCCACCCGACCTGCCTGTATAATCTGGACGTCAAAAACTTCCTGATTACCGAGGCGGTGCGCGGTGAGGGCGGGCATTTGCTGATCCCCGAAACCGGCTACCGCTTCATGCCCGATTTCGATCCCCGGCTGGAGCTTGCCCCGCGCGACGTAGTGGCGCGCGCGATCGACCATGAAATCAAGCGGCTGGGTCTTGATTACGTGCACCTCGACATCAGCCATAAAGGGCCGGATTTCATCCGCGAGCATTTCCCCAACATTCATGAAAAGCTGCTGGGGCTTGGCATCGACATGACCACCGATCCGATCCCGGTGGTGCCCGCGCAACATTACACCTGTGGCGGCATCGTGGTCGACCTCGACGGGCGCACCGATCTACCCGGACTATATGCCGCAGGCGAATGCACCGAAAGCGGGCTGCACGGGGCGAACCGGCTGGCGTCGAACTCCTTGCTCGAATGCTTTGTGTTCGGCGAGGCCTGCGCACGGCACATCATCGCGCACTGGGACGATCTGCCGCCGCCGCCGCCGATCGCGCCATGGGACGAAAGCCGGGTGGAGGATTCGGACGAGGAAGTCGTCATCAAGCAGAACTGGACCGAGATTCGGCGCTTCATGTGGAATTATGTCGGCATCGTCCGCACCACTAAGCGGCTGGAGCGCGCCCAGCACCGCATCCGCCTGCTGACCGACGAAGTGAATGATTATTACGGCCATTTCCGGGTGACGCCCGATCTTATCGAGCTACGCAACCTGCTGCAAACCGCTGAACTGATTGTGAAATCTGCGCTGCACCGCAAGGAGAGCCGCGGCCTGCACTATACGCTCGATTATCCCGACATGCTGCCAGATCCCGTCGATACCGTCCTGGTCCCTTAACCACATACCGCCCATTTTCGGGAAGTTTTGCGGTTGATCGTGTAAAAACGGGCTTTCATCGCAACCAAAAATTATGGCTATATCGCGTTAATAGCTATCCACGCATGGTGGCGTTCGACAATCCGGGGGGGTTGAACAGCTTGATTCACAATGAGAAAACATTGATGCGCGATCGGCAGAATCCGGCAATGGCCACCATCGCAATGATCGCGCTGGCGGGGTGCGCCTCGACATCATCGCCGCAGGGCGCGCGCGTGTTGCCGCCGGCACCACCGGTTTACCGGGTCAGCATGCCGGTGCCCGAACCCGTGCCGGTAAAAGTAACCGCCCCGACCGGGCTGGTCGCAACGATCAATGCGCTGCGCGCCGATTTTTCGGGCAATGTCGGCATTGCGGTCCAGAGCATCGACAAGGGCTGGTCAGTCGCCGTGAATGGCGATGCGAAACTGCCGCAGCAAAGCGTGAGCAAGCTTTGGGTGGCGATGGCCGTGCTCGATTTTCGCGACTCGGGCCGATTGACGCTCGACGATCCGGTGACGGTGACTCGCGAGGATCTGACGCTGTTTCACCAGCCGATTGCGGCGATGGTGAAGGGCGACGGTTATGTCGCGACAGTCGGCGAACTGCTCCAGCGCGCGCTGACATCAAGTGACAATACCGCCAATGATCGCCTGCTGCGCTATATCGGTGGCCCCGAAACCGTCCGCGCCTTCATTCGCCGCAAGGGGCTGGGTTCGATCAGCTTCGGCCCAGGCGAGCGACTGCTGCAAAGCCAGACTGCCGGGCTCGACTGGAAGCCCGAATTCGCGCTTGGCAACGCCTTTACGCGTGCCAGGGCGCAATTGCCGCTGTCGACCCGGCTGGTCGCGTTCGAAAATTATGTCGCCAATCCGCCCGACGGCGCTGCCCCGGTCGCCATTGCCGGCGCGCTGGCGATGCTGAAAAAGGGCGTGCTGCTGTCGAGCCAGTCGACCGGCTATCTGATCGCGACGATGGAATCGGCGCGGACGGGCAAGCAGCGGCTGAGCGGCGCCGTCCCGACCGGCTGGCGGTTTGGCCACAAAACCGGGACGGGCCAGGATCTCGCCGGGCGTACCGCCGGCTATAACGATGTCGGCATTCTGACCGCACCCGACGGCCAAAGCTATGCGCTGGCGGTGATGATCGGCGATACGCCGCGCCCGATTTCGGAACGTCAGGCGCTGATGCAGTCGGTGGTTGCCAGCGTGGTTGCCTATCACCGTTAAGTCGGGTTCGGGCGCAAGCGACGGGACGCCAGGCTCGCGATGGTCGTGCACCGGTGCCGGATGAGCAGTGCGACTATCAACACGACTATCGCCGCCTATGACTGGCAAGCCATTGGCAGCGCCCTCGATACATGCGGCTGGGCGGTGTTGCCCCAACTGATCGATCCGGATACCGCGCGGGCCACCGCTGCGCTGGACGATCGCGACGATTGCTTCCGCAGCCGGGTCGTCATGGCGCGGCACGGATTCGGGCGGGGCACCTATGGTTATTTCGCCTACCCCCTGCCGCCGCTGGTCGAGCAGCTACGCACAGCACTCTACCTCCGGCTCGCGCCCATTGCCGATCGCTGGCACGACCGGCTGGGCAACGCGGAACGCTTCCCCGCAACGCACGCGGAGTATCTCACACGCTGCCACGTTGCCGGGCAGCAACGGCCGACACCGCTGCTGCTGCGGTACGGCGCCGGCGATTATAACTGCCTGCACCAGGATATTTACGGCGCGCATGCCTTTCCGTTGCAGGTCGCGGTTCTGCTGTCGGCGCCGGGCACCGACTTTACCGGCGGTGATTTCGTGCTGACCGAGCAACGGCCACGGATGCAATCACGCGTCGACGTGGTGCCGCTGGCGCAGGGTGATGCGGTGATCTTCGCGGTGCGCCACCGGCCGGTGCAGGGCACGCGCGGCCCGTATCGGGTGACGATGCGCCACGGCGTGTCGACCGTGCGCAGCGGCGAACGCCATGTCCTGGGCATCATTTTTCACGATGCCAGCTAGTCCCCCGCGCTAGCCATTCGAAAAACTTGGTACGGCGCGGCGGTTCGGCTATCCACGCCCCATGCCTCATCTCTACCTTGTCGACGGTTCCGGCTATATCTTTCGCGCCTATCACCGCCTGCCGCCGCTGACGA
>CAZWAL010000139.1:0-7297 GCA_964631905.1 uncultured Stakelama sp. | reverse complement strand
AGCACCGTTCCCGCTAAAGGATATCCGCGCGATCAAGGATTCGGTGCCGGGCGCTACCGTCAACGACGTGATCCTCGCGATCGTCGGCGGCGGGCTTCGCGGCTATCTGTCGGCAAAGGGCGAACTGCCGGCGGAATCGCTCACCGCGATGGCTCCCATTTCGGTGCGCGCGGAAGGGGAGAAGGCATCGCTCGGCAACCTCGTCTCCGCGATGGTTGTGGGACTGGGCACGCATATTGCTGATCCGCTCGAGCGGCTCGCCCATGTCCATGCCGAGGCAGCGAATTCCAAGGCGATGACCGGCGCGGTCGGCGCACGCACGCTCACCGATTACAGCCAGCTTATCCCTTCGGGCCTCGCCGGGCTTGCGGCGCGGCTTTACACGCGCGTCGGGGCGGCAAATGCCCATGCGCCCGTCTTCAACTGCGTGGTCACGAACGTGCCGGGCAGTCGGGTACCGCTCTATTTCTGCGGTGCGAAAATGGTCGCGATGTATGGGCTTGGCCCGGTGTTCGATTCGATGGGGCTGATCAACACGATCTACAGCTACACCGATACGATCGCGATTTCCTTCACCTGCGATCGGGTGATGATGCCCGATCCCGATGCCTATGCAGCGGCTCTGCGATCGGCTTTTGAAGCCCTTAAGGTGGCGGCGGCGAACCCCGTACCGCCCGCCGCCCCGGTTGCAGCCAAACCCAAAGCTGCGGTAAGGAAGGCACCTGCAAAGGCCCCGGCAAAGCCAAAATCTGCACCTGCCGCCAAGCCCAAAACCCCCGCTGCCACGCGCAAGCCGGCAGTCAAAGCGAAGGAACCCGCATAATGGCCGATACCAAAAAGACCGCCGACAAGGTCAAGGACACGATCAACGACCGCATCGTCGAGCCCGCCAAAAAGGCCTCCGAAGCGATGCGCGAAACCAGCGCCAAGCTGGCGGAGAGCGGCTCGACCGTCGGTATGAAGCTGCTCGATCAGGCTGAGGAAAACACGCGCCAGGCTTTCGCCGCGATGCGCGCCGCTGCCAAGGCGAAGGACGTGACCGAGGTGATGAAGGTCCAGGGCGATTTCATCCGCGAACAGGGCAGCCGCAGCATGACCCAGGCCCGCGAAATTGGCGATCTGATCGTCCAGTTCGGCAAAGAAGCGATTGCACCGCTGACGCCGAAGAAGTGAGCTAGGGCTACCCTCTCCCCGGCGGGGAGAGGGTAAGGCATGTCGAAGGAGCTCCGCCATGACCCTCGCCGCGCAAACTCCGATCACCTTCATCATCACCAGCAACCGCAAGATCGCCGAGCCCTTCTACCGCGACACTCTTGGGCTTTCCTTCGTCGTTGATGACGGCTTTGCGGCGGTGTTCGATCTCGCAGGCGTGCCGCTGCGCATCACCGAAGTGCCGGGCCACACACCGGCAGCGCATCCAGTGCTCGGCTGGCAGGTGCCCGATATCGTCGCGACCGTCACCGCGCTGCGCGATCGTGGTGTTGTCTTCACCATCTACGAAGGCATGGGCCAGGATGCGCTCGGCATCTGGACCGCGCCGGATGGCAAGGCCAAAGTCGCGTTTTTCAACGATCCCGACGGCAATGCGCTGAGCATGACCGAAGGGTAATGGAGCAACGCGGTATGCAGGCGCTCAAGATCATTGGCTTTGCTACGGCCGCCGCCGTAGTTTACGGAGTTCTGCATGATCAAGTGACCGCGCACCTTTGCGTTGAATATTTCACCGTGGCTCATCCGCCGGTATTTCCAACTGATTCCCCGTTTTGGCTGGCGATTGGTTGGGGGACCATTGCAACTTGGTGGGTGGGGATGGCACTTGGCGTGATGCTTGCCGCCGCGTCTCGATTGGGGCCTTGGCCAAAGCTATCGCTTAGCGATATTCGGCTCTCTATTGTGCTGCTCATGGTTGCATCCGGCGTTATCGCACTTGCTGCAGGCGCCATTGGAGCGCTTTTGATATCGATCGGCGTAACCGGAGCAATGGCCGGTTGGAACGAGATGATTCCCGCTCAGAAATGGGTTGCATTCACCGCCAGCGCTTGGGCACATTCTGCCAGCTATGTAGCAGGAATAGTCGGTGGTCTGATCGTGGTGGCACGATCGATTGAGCAAAGGCGTATGGCCGCCATCGCATAGCTAATCTTCCAGCTTGTCCCGCGCAAAGGTAAGAGTCCCGCTTTTGTTACGCCGCTGAAAGACAGCGGAACCCCGGGTCAAGCCCGGGGTGACGGTAGACCTAGGGCCGTGAATTAACCCTCAAGCATGCCCGGCAAACGGATACACCAGCGGCCGCAGCCCGCTCTTGCGTTCGAACGGGTGCCAGTCGCCCTCGTCCTGCGCCAGGCGGTCGGCCACCGCGTACAAGACGGCCGGGTTCACGCCGAGTCCGCAATGGCTGCCATGCACCTCGATATTGTCGGTTTCCGCGCCGCGTGGTTCGACGCAATTCTGCCAGGCGACGATGCCGTCTTCCTTGGTATAGATCGCGGTGGAGGGCACGGGCGGCGGTGTCGCGCTTTCGCGCAGCTGCTCGCGCGTGTCGTGATCGTCGATCTTTTGCCCGGTCAGCATTTCATAGGCGCGCCACACATTGGTCGCCTTGGGTGTGCCCGCGAAGGGCGAGCCGAGCGAAATCACCTGGCGCACCGCATCGGGCAGCCGCCGTGACAGCTGGCGCGCCATCACGCCGCCCAGGCTCCAGCCGATCAGACTGACGCGCTTGCCCGTTTCGTGGTGGATTTCGTCCAGACGGGCGATCAGTTTCTCGCCTTCCCAGCCGATTGCCTTTGGCCCCAGATTGCGGCCAAGCTCCCAGGCGTGGGTGTGATAGCCAAGCCCGGTCAGGAAGCGACGGAGCAATGTCGTGGAAATGTCGCTGGTCACAAAGCCGGGAAGGACCATCACCGGATGGCCGTCGCCGCGCTTGGACATTGCCAGCAGGGGGGCGGCGGGGGCAAGTGAGGCAAGCTCGGAAATCGCGCGCGGCAGCTCGGTCAGCGCGAGTAGCAGCGAAGGCGGGCTGACATCGGCCGCGGGGTGAAACTGGGTAGCCATAAACGTGTCTCCTGTCGTCCCGGGATCAATGCCCGGCTTCTCTCATTGTTCATTCGGTCCAACCAAAGGCTTCGTGACTCGCGGCGATCGCGCCCAAGCGTAGACTGAGTATCACCAAGTCATGAAATTGCCCCGAACGGTCCCGAACATGGTCTCTCAGCATGGCTTCGCCCCGAAAACCGAGCGATTCGAACAAACTGACCGATCCGGTCTGGTCCGGTGTCATCTGTGCGACCAGCTTGGTTGCGCCGTGCGCATGTGCGATTGCAAAGATTGCCTCCAGCAAATCGCGGCCTAATCCCGCACCGCGCCGGTCTGGAGAGACGAGCAGCCGCACCTCGCCGACATGCGCGCTCCAGCTGTACGGATCGCGCACCAATGCTGCAGTGCCGACGATCCTGCCGTCATCCTCGGCGACAAGACTGTCGATCACGCCTTCGCCGACCGCTTCTGCCCATGCCTCCACGACGCGCGGATGCTGGACGTCGCGGCTCAGGAACAACAGATCGTGTTCGGGCAGGGTGGCGGTGAAGGCGAGCATTGCTGCCTGATCGCTTGCCTCGAAACGGCGAATACTGTGGCTCATGTCGAACGCTCCGAAAGCCAGTCTGTCAATTTGGGCCAAAGCCGTTTGATGGCATTGCCGCCCGCGACCAGGCTCACATGCCCGCCCTTCATCTCGACGGCTTCCTTGTCGGTCGATCCGATCATCTCGATCAGCGGGGCGGAAGCCGCGGCGGGAACGATATGATCATGCTGCGCGGTCACATGCAGGAACGGGGCGGTGATCGCGCTCAGATCGACCTGGCGTCCTGCCACCGTCATCGTGCCGTTGTAGAGTTCGTTGCCCCACATCAGCTGCTTGGTGGTTTCGCGGAAATATTCGCCCGCCAGCGGCAGCATGTCCGCCGCCCAGCGATCGAACATGCGGAATGACTTCACGAATTCGTCATTCCACATATTGTCGTAGAGCCGGAAATTGGCGACCATCCGCGCGCCTGGGCGCAGCATGTCGAACGCGGTGTACAGGTAATCTGCCGGGCAGTTGCCGAATGTATCGACCAGCCGGTCGACGTCGAAAAAGCGCCGATCTGACCAGGCCTGGAACATTTCCATCTTGCTGAAATCGACCGGCGTGGTGAAGCACACCAGATTTTTCAACGGCGCTTCGGGGTGGAGACCCGCCCACAGCACCGACAGGGCACCGCCAAAACAATAGCCGACGATCGTGAAATCCTCTTCGCCGGTTTCTTGCTGCACCCGCTCGATTGCGGTCGGCAGAAAATCGAGCACATAATCGGCGATGCCCAGATGCTTTTCGTCGGCGCGCGGCGCTTCCCAGTCGAGCATGAACACGTCGTATCCGGCGCGCAGTAGATACTCGACCAGGCTCTGCCCCGGCACCATGTCGAAGATATAGCCGCGATTGGTGGTCGCCATCACCAGCAACAGCGGCACTCGGTACACTTCGTCGGACATCGCGCGGTAATGGTACAGGTTCATCGTGCCGCGCTGGATCAGCCGATCCTTGGGGGATGCGCCCAGAACCGGCGCAGACGACACGAAATAGCCGAGCCCCTTGATGTTGCGCTTCAGCGCACGATCGAATTCCACCCGCGCCTGTTCGACGATTCCGGGTAACTCAGCCGTGCGTCCCCCGTCGCTCACCCGGCCGCCTTTGTCGAAGGGGCCTTGGGAGCGGGCGGTTTGCGCGTTCGTTTGGGTTTGGGGCGTTCAGGAATTACGGACACGCCGGCTTGGGCGGCCATCATCGCTTCGATCCGGTCGACGGTCGCCTCAATCCGGTGGAGTCGCGCCGATAAATCGGCGACTTCGGCCTTGGTCGGCATGTTGGCGGCGTCGAGCGCGCGCTCCATCATGTCGGTGCGGGCTTCCTTAAATTTCATATTGGCGGCGTTGGCGGTGTGCATGACGCGGGTAAATTCCCCGCTTTTCATCATGTTGCCGCCGAATTCGTTCGCCATCGCCTCCCACTGGCCCAGCATTTCGCGAAACAATGCCGCAGGATCAGTGGGGGAGGAACCAGCCATATGTGCATCCTTCACCCCCGGAGTCGGCTCGTCAAGCGGCGTTTGGGGTGCTAAAGTCGCCTTGCGTGCCAATTTCATGCTGCGCAACATTTGCTGCAGCGCAACCGATGACGATGCCAGGAGAAGATGCAATGGCCACCGCCCTGAAACCAGCCCCCACCGTCCGCGATCGTTGTTCACCCGCGGAATGGCAGGCGCGCGTCGATCTTGCTGCCGCGTACCGGCTGGTGGCGATGTATGGCTGGGACGACCTGATTTTCACGCATCTCTCCGCCCGCGTGCCCGGCCCCGAGCATCATTTCCTGATCAATCCCTACACCCATATGTTCGAGGAGATGACCGCCTCGGCACTCGTCAAGATCGATGTTGAGGGCAACAAAGTCGATGATACGCCAGCGCCAGTGAACCGCGCCGGTTTCGTAATCCATTCCGCGATCCACATGGCGCGAGAGGATGCCGCGTCGGTGATGCATCTCCATACGCCTTATGGTCAGGCGGTGTCGGCGATGGCGGAGGGGCTGCTGCCCCACACCCAGACATCGATGATCGCCGGGCATGACGTCGCGTATCACGAATATGAAGGCATCGCGACCGAGCTTGAGGAGCGCGAGCGGCTCGTGGAGGATCTCGGCACCAAGCACACGATGATCCTGCGCAACCACGGTACGCTGGCGGTGGGGGAAACGGTCGCGCAGGCATTCCTGCGCCTCTATTTCCTCGAGCGCGCGTGCGAAGCACAGGTGCATATGCTCGCCGCCGGTCGGTCAGGCCTGCACAACCCGCCGCAGGGGGTCGAAGGTAAGGTCGAGGAACAGTCAAGCGGTGCCGGCATGGCGATGCTCGCCCAGGGGCTGGCCTGGCCCGCGCTGCTGCGGAAGTTGGATCGGCACAATCCGGGTTATGCGGAGTAGGGGCGGAGGCCTCCACAAACTACCGTCACCCCGGACTTGATCCGGGGTACCGCTGTTGCGACGTCGAAGAAGCTGGACCCCGGGATAAGCCCGGGGTGACGATTGGGGTAGGGCGACTACTGCCTCAGTTGTAGCCGTGTGCTGCCAACGGCTATATTGTCGCTTGGCAGCAGAGGCAACGAAAGCATGACAGCGGTAATCACCGACGCTTGTATCAAGTGCAAGCACATGGACTGCGTTGAAGTCTGCCCCATCGATGCATTCTAAGAGGGCGAGAATATGCTCGTCATTAATCCTCGCGAATGTGTCGATTGCGGATGTTGCATCGAGGCATGCCCGGTTGATGCAATTGTTTTTGACGACGAACCGCGCGCCAAACCGTGGCTTGCACTCAACGAAAAATACTCGGCGTTGTGGCCGAACGTAACCTTCGATGGCGGGCAAACACCCGCCGACGCCGATCAATTCCAGTGCGTTGGGGGGAAGTTTGATCTTTACTTCTCGCCCCGTCCCGGCGGAGGCGACATTGGTTCGCCAGTCAGAGTCAAGCGGACCAGCGCTTGTAATCGTTGCCATGGTGAGACCGCGTTAGAAAAAACAATGCGGATGATCCGGAACTTATGGAAATAGTCTCCCGCTTTCCGGACTGACCGCTTCCATCAATTGTAGTCATTCCCGCCTCAAGGCACCAAAACCACCCGCCCCACCGCCTGCCGGCTCTCGATATAGGCATGTGCCGCGGCCGCTTCGGATAGCGCAAACCGCCGGTCGATCACCACATCAAGCTTACCGGCCGCGACATCCTCGATCAGCCCCTGGATCATGTCATGCACCCGATCGGTCATGATCTCCGCCCCCAGGAACACGCCGCTCAAGGACCGGTTGCCGCCCATCAGCGATCCGACATCGACCTTCATCGCTTCTCGACCCGCCGCGCCGACCATCGACAGCCGTCCGCGATAGGCGAGCGAATCGATCGAGCCTTGCAAAGTCGTGCCGCCGACCGGATCGACCACCACGTCCGCGCCCTTGCCGCCGGTCAGCCGCTTCACTTCGGCGGCGACCTCGTCGCGGGTGTAGTTGATGCCGTGATCGAGCCCGTACGCCTTTAGCCGTTCGAGCCGCTCGTCGCTCGAAGCCGTCGCGAGCACCGTCGCGCCCGCTTGCTTGGCGAGCTGGATTGCGGCGATGCCGACGCCGCTCGCGCCCGCTTGAATCAGCGCAGTCTCGCCCGCTTTCAGGCCACCGCGCCCGAACAGGCATTCATGCGCCGTCCCGAAC
>CAZWAL010000138.1:0-7332 GCA_964631905.1 uncultured Stakelama sp. | reverse complement strand
TCCGCACCCGCTGCTCGAGGATATCCTGAAAGAGACCTATGGCATCATCGTCTATCAGGAACAGGTGATGCAGGCCGCGCAGGTGCTCGCGGGCTACTCGCTCGGCGGTGCCGATCTGCTGCGCCGCGCGATGGGCAAGAAAAACCAGGCGGAGATGGACGCCCAACGCGCCACATTCGTCGACGGCTGCCTGAGCGTGAATGGCATTCCGGCTGCAAAGGCCAATGAGCTGTTCGACTTGATCGACAAGTTCGCCGGGTACGGCTTCAACAAGTCGCACGCTGCGGCTTATGCGTTGCTTGCCTATCAGACCGCGTGGCTCAAGGCGCATTACCCGGAGGATTTCTTCGCGGCATCAATGTGTTTCGACATGACGCTCACCGACAAATTGGGCATCTTCTCCGATGACATGCGGCGAATGGGCGTTGCGATCTTGCCGCCGTGCATCAACGCCAGCGACGCCGAGTTTACGGTTGAGCCAACCGCTGATGGCCTCGCTGTACGCTACGCGCTCGCCGCGCTGAAATCGGTTGGCGAGGGGGCAATGGAGCGGCTGGTTGCGGAGCGGGTCGAGAACGGCGCGTTCGCGTCGCTCGACGATCTGGCGACCCGGGTCGATCCGCGTCTCCTCAACAAGCGCCAGCTGGAAACGCTCGCGGCGGCGGGAGCGTTCGACGCGATTGATGCCAACCGCGCCGGCATCTTTGCCGCTGCTGAGACGATCCTCGCGGTTGCTGCACGGCTGCATGATCAGCGCACCAGCGGGCAGGGTGGGTTATTCGGCGACAGCGAGCCGTCATCGGGCGCGTCGATCAAGCTGCCGCTGTCGGCGCGCTGGACGCTGGCGCAGCGGATGGACCAGGAAAAGGACGCGTTCGGCTTTTACTTCTCGGCGCACCCGGTTGATCGTCACCGCCACCTTGCCAAGATGTACGGCGCACGCAGCTATGTCGGGCTTGGTGAGCTCACCATTCCCGATGATGGCACGCGTGGCGGGGCGACCATGGCGGTGCTTGTCGAGGATGCGAAATGGCGAACTTCGGCCAAGGGACGTCGCTATTTGATGGCGACGCTGTCGGATGCGTCCGGCCAGTTTGTCGCGACATGCTTCGACGATGCCGTTGCTGCTGAACTAGAAGACGCCGCCCGAAGCGGCAGCTGCGGAATCGCAACAGTTGAGCTTGATCGACGGCCCGGTGAAGAGACACCGCGCGTGACGATCAAGCGGCTGCAATTGTTCGAGGATCTGGCGAGCACCGCGCGGATGGTAATGGAAATCACGATCGCAGACCCGCGCGCCGTGGGAGAGCTTGGCGCACTGATCGCCGAGGCACGCGGCGCGCGCGGTGAGGTCTATGTGCGGGCTGCGTTGCCGGGGGGCGGGGAGGCGTTGCTGCTACTCGGGCGCGATTTTCTGCTGGATGGCGAGCTTGCAGGCCGGATCGAGTCGATGCAGGGTATCAGCCATGTTGCGCTGAGGACCGCCGAGACGAAGCGGTTGGCGCTGGTGGGATAATCCCCGGCTGATACGCGCGGGGTGGGGAGAGAATGATGCTGGGCGGAATGCAGGATTTCGAATTGCGCGTGCCGCGGTTGATCGATCATGCCGCGCGCGAGCATGGATCGCGCGAGATCGTCACCTATTGGGCCGATGGCCATGAAACCCGGACAACCTGGGCCGGCATCGCACGTGATGCGAAGAAGCTGGCGCAAGCCCTTGTTACCATGGGCATGAAGCCGGGCGATCGCATCGCAACGCTTGGCATGAACCACAGCCGTCATCTGGCCGCATGGTACGGCGCAATCGGAATGGGCGGGGTGATCCATACGATAAACCCGCGCCTGTTCGACGAGCAGCTCGTCTACATTGCCAACCATGCCGAAGACCGGGTGCTGCTATACGACAACGCGTTCCAGCCAATCGTCGATCGCCTGAAATCGCAGTGGACGACAATCGAACAGTATATCTGTTTCGATGGCGAGGGGCCGACCAGTTTTGAAGGTATCATCGCGCTTCATGATGGCGACTATGCGTGGCACGAAGGCGCGGAGCGCGAGCCGTGCATGCTCTGCTACACCAGCGGCACCACTGGCAACCCCAAGGGCGTGCTGTACGAACATCGATCGACGATGATCCACGCCATGGCGGGCGTTGCGCCGTGGCTGCTCAATATTTCGGGCCAGTCGGTTATCCTGCCGGTCGTGCCAATGTTTCATGCCGCTGCCTGGGGCTTGCCCTTTGCCGGAGCGCTCTCGGGCGCGAAGTTCGTGTACGCTTGTGTCAATGATCCCGCAGTGTTGTGCCGCCTGATGAACCAGGAGCGCGTGACGCATTCGGCAGGCGTCCCGACTGTCTGGCTGTCGATGTTCCAGCATATCGATGCGACGGGTGAAGCGCCGCACTATCTGCAGCAGGTGACGATCGGCGGATCGGCCGCCCCGCGCGCAATGATCGAGCGGATCATGGTTATGGGCGCGCGCGTTGCGCATCTGTGGGGCATGACCGAGACGTCGCCGATCGGCACCGCGGGCGCGCCGCCACCGCATTGGGACGAAATGAGCCTGGGCGAACAGCTCGACATGATTTCAAAACAGGGCAGTATTCCCTTCGGTGTCGAGCTGCGCATCGTTGATGACAACGATGTGGAACAACCGCGTGACGGGGCGAGCTCAGGCCGGCTGCAGATCCGCGGGCCATGGGTGATTAAGCGCTATTTCAAGGCAGAGGCCGACTGCGTCGATGCCGATAACTGGTTCGATACCGGCGATGTCGCGGTGCTCCACCCCGACGGCACAATGCAGATTACCGATCGCGCCAAGGACGTTATCAAATCGGGCGGCGAATGGATCAGTTCGGTTGATCTCGAAAATGCCGCCGTCGGCTGCCCGGGCGTGGCGGAAGCGGCGGCAATTGGCGTCCATCACCCCAAATGGGATGAACGCCCGCTGCTGCTGGTGGTACGCAAGCCCGGCAGTGATGTCGGCGCGGGCGAAATCACCGCGCATCTGGCCAATCATGTCGCGAAATGGTGGTTGCCCGACGAAATCCTGTTCGTCGACGAATTGCCGCATACAGCGACCGGCAAGCTGCTGAAAACCGCCCTGCGCGCGCAATATCGCAATCATCAACTGGCAACTGTGTCGGCCTAAGCGGGCGGGGGTTCACCCGCTGCTTCGGCTGCCCACGATGGCCTGATTGGTGGCGATGAGTTTGGCGCGCAGCGCAAGCCGAAAGCTGCGTTCAAGCGCTGATCCGATGTCGGGATTGGCGCTGATATAATCGCGCAGAATCGTCGATTTGATGCACCACAGGCGCGATGGTTCGGCAAGGATAACCGTTGCGGTCGCGTCCGTGCCGGTAAGAGCGGTTGCCTCGCCGATCAAATCGCCTGAATCGCAGGTGCCGACCTGGTGATCATTGACCAGCACCTGTGCACTGCCCGATGCTAGAAAAACCAGCGACTCTATTGGTTTGCCCTGCCTGGTGAGCGTTTCGCCGCCAGCGCCGTTCACCCACCAGCCCTGGGCAATCAGATGCCGGGCTTCGCTGGCCGGCAGGGCATCGAAGATGGCAGCGCGCAATTCGGCCTCTTCTGGGGTGAACACCACGGCGGCATCACGCGCAAAAGGTCGTACAATCAGCACAACACATACCGGAATAATCACCCCGGCCCATATCAGCGTGACGACATCCATCGGTGTTGCGAACGCCCGGAACGCGAAAAATCCGGCACTGAACGCGATCAGGACCCGCCGAAGCTGCGTGCGTTGCACCAGCGCTGCACCAAGCAGGCAAGCATAGGCACAATGCAGCAATATGGCATTGGTCGAAAACACCGATTACCCCCCTTTCGATGCAGACCTGTTCTACCGCGCGGCTGACATATCGGCGAGTCGATCTTTCTGATCAACGGAGTGCCTCATCCTCACGGGTGGGTGGGGGGCGCTACAAGATCACCGACAGATTGATTGACGCATATCGCGTGTCGGCATTGGTCGTTCGGTTCGGGGCCGTAGTCAGAAATCTGCCCTTGGGTATCCACACCAGATCGCCTTCGAGCTGCAGCTTCTGAGGAATGATCCAATAGCGGATGCGACTATCGATTTCCCACCCCGCATCGCGGCCCGATCGCCCGCTGGGGTCAATCACGCCTGTCGTACTGAACGCGTCGGTTGCCGAGGCAAGCCATAATTTGCGGACCGACAGAAAGCCGTCGATCCGTTTGTTCGGTCGTGCTTCGGCGCGGGCTCCAAGCGCGGTCATGTTGCCCCGGCCGATCGCGCTCAGCAGCCCGGCGGGCGAAAAATCACGGCGACGCATGCCGAATAGCGTATCGAACCGCCCAAAGCCGGGCTTGCGGCTGTCGCCGCTTGCATAATCGAACTCGACCGAAAAATGTGGCTGCCAAGGCGAGGCCAGCATGTACCCCGCTTCGACATGCGCGAACCCGGCATTCACGGGTACGATCGGAGCGGCGACCGCCGTGCCCGTGCGTGTGGTGCCGGTTTGGCGGATCGCCTCGACGTCCAGATCCCAATGCGCAGGCTTAGGCGCGATCGTCGCGCGCAGGCCGACATTGCTGAGCTGACGGTCGCGTGTCGCGCGATCCGGTGTGTCGCGCTCTTCGAAGCGGAGGAAGGTCGCTTCGAGCTCGATCGGACCAAGTGTGCGTGCCCGCGCAATCCGCCCGCCCCATAGCCGCGTGTCGAACCCCTCACGGTCGATCACCACCGCGCCCTGCCGAAGCCCGTCGGCGTCGACTGGCAGTCGTTGCTGCGGCAGGACGTAGAGCAAGGTGCCGCTCAGCCGTTCGGGCCCCGTCAGATCGATTTTCACGCCGGTGAAGCTGTTGGTGGTGTTGCGATAATCATCGTTCGCGATCAGGCGGGCCGACCCCAGTTCGAATATCATCCGCCCGACTGTCGCGCGGCCGCGCAGGGCGTTGGCGCTGTTGCCGCCGAAATCGACGGCGAAGTTCGCCTGTACCGGTTCGAACCCATTGACTTCATTGTTCGATATTGCGCTTGGCAGCCCCGCGTCGAACACCCGGCTGTCCCAGAATTCGACGCCGACGGTGACGGGGCCAGAGTGATATTGCCCCCGCAGGATCGTCCGCAGATTGACCAGGTCTTCGTTTGCGGGAAGTCCTGCGCGCGGCTGCCCCGCAATTGTTTCATAGCGCAGCCGAACCGCCGCCGAGACATCGAATGATGGCTTGTCGTGGGCGCACGCTGGTGCCGCGATGATCGTTACAATCGAGAACAGCCCAATCCTGATCATTTTAATAGGATATAGATTGATTCATCTGCTGGACAGCGCTTTTTCCTAACCGAACAAATCACCCTGCGGCCCTGCGGGTGGTCGAAACAGGTCGCTTCGCAGCGTCACTCGCTCACGGTTCAGACCAAGTTTTCGGCACGCGATGGTGAAGCGGGTGCGGAGCAGATCGGCCCATGGCCCCGAACCGCGCATCCGGGTGCCGAAACTCGGATCATTGTCTCGGCCGTCTCGAAGTGACTGGATGATCGCCATCACTTTTGCCGCGCGATCGGGATAATGCGTGTCGAGCCAGGCGCGGAACAGCGGCGCGACCTCCCACGGCAAACGCACCGGAATGAACGATGCGGAACGCGCACCGTCCGCAGCGGCCTGTTCAAGAATATGTTCCATCTCGTGATCGGTAATTGCCGGGATGACCGGGGAGATCGACACATTCACCGGAATTCCGGCTGCCGAAAGCGCTTGTACGGCGGCCAACCGCTTTGCGGGGGAGGGCGCGCGCGGTTCCAGCGTCATCGCCAACCGAGGATCGAGCGTGGTGACCGACATCATCACCGATACGAGCTGTTTGGCCGCCATGGGCGCAAGCAGGTCGATGTCGCGGACCACACGATCCGACTTGGTGGTGATCGTCAGCGGATGGTCACAAGCGGCAAGCACTTCAATGCAGGCACGCATGATCCCCCAGTCTCGCTCAATCGGCTGATACGCATCGGTATTGGTGCCAAACGCGATTGGGGCGGGGCAGTATCCGCGCTTGGCTAGTTCGGCGCGCAGCAACACTGCCGCGTCAGGTTTGGCGAAAAGCTGTGTTTCGAAATCGAGCCCCGGCGACAGATCGAGAAACGCATGAGTTGGCCGCGCGAAGCAATAAATGCAGCCATGTTCGCAGCCGCGATAGGGATTAATCGAACGGTCGAACGGCACATCGGGTGACCGGTTGCGCGTGATGATTGTGCGGGGTTTCTCGATGGTCACTGTCGTCCGCAGGGGCGTCGCAGAACCGTCGATCGTGTCGCGCGCGTCGAGCCAGTCGCCATCGGCTTCAATGGCGGGCAAAGCGAAGCGGTCGCTGGTCGTATTTAAGGTTGCGCCGCGCGTCGGACGCGATCGGTTTTTCATTGACCCAGTTTAGTGAGCGATCTAGAACATAGATAGAACAAAAATGCAAGAGGAGCTCGGGAATGGCGCGATTATACTATCTGGATGTAGCGCGGCGCGAGCTTCTGGAGTCTTGGACAAGACAACCTAGAGCACTCGATCGGTCATTCATTGCTGATGATCAGCTCGCGCGCCGCCGTCACCCCGCCGCTTAGCCGGTAGTTCACTGCCACCTCCTCCAGCGTGAATCGTGCGAAGATCGCCCGCACCTCGGGCGTGTCGTTGATCGACAGAATGAAGCGCCCCTTAATGCCGTCTAAGACGGTGCTGAGGCGTTCGAAATCAGCCTCTGCAAAGACGTTGCGGCCATAGTCGTCGGTGCACCCCCAATAGGGCGGGTCGAGATAGAACAGGCTGTGCGGCCGATCATAGCGGGCGATCAGCTTGTCATAATTCAGCCGCTCGATGACGACGCCCGACAACCGCTCGTGCACGTCCTCCAGTGCCGGTACCAGCTTGGTCAGATCGAACCGTGCTCCCCCGGTCGTGCTCACCCCGAAATATCGCCCGTTCACCTTCCCGCCGAACGAAAGACGCTGCAGGTAGATGAACCGCGCCGCCCGCTCCAGGTCGGTCAGGGTTTCGGGGTCAACCTGGACGAGGCGCTCGAACTCGGCCCGGCTGGTGATCTGCCACTTCATCACGTCGAGCAGCTGCTGATAGTGCCGCTGAAGGATGCGGAAGACGTTGGTCACGTCGGCCGAGATATCGTTGATCACCTCCAGCGTCGGCCGTCGATCGCGGCGGAAGAACACCCCGCCCATGCCAACGAACGGCTCGATATAGGCCTGGTGATCGATCGCGCCGATCCTGGCGACAAGGCGTGCCGAGAGGTTGCGCTTACCGCCGATATAGGCGGCGATTGGCTTGATGGGTGCCACTGGCACCAG
>CAZWAL010000137.1:0-7357 GCA_964631905.1 uncultured Stakelama sp. | reverse complement strand
ATCTGTTGCAGGAGCTCGATCGCATGGAATTCCATGTGTACGAGACCAAGGAGACCGTGCGCGCCGCCGAGCGGCCGATCGTCGTCATCACCAGCAACAACGAAAAGGAACTGCCCGACGCATTCCTGCGCCGGTGCTTCTTCCACTACATCAAGTTTCCCGATCGCGAGACGATGCAGGCAATCATTGATGTCCATTTCCCCGGCATCCAGAAAATCCTGGTCAACAAGGCGATGGACATATTCTACGATGTTCGCGAAGTGCCGGGCCTGAAGAAAAAGCCCAGCACGAGCGAACTGCTCGACTGGCTGAAGCTCCTGCTGCACGAGGACATGCCCCTCGACGTGCTCCAGAACCGCGACCCCACCAAGGCAATCCCGCCGCTCCACGGCGCTCTGCTGAAGAACGAACAGGATGTGATGCTGTTCGAACGGCTCGCCTTCATGGCGAAGCGGCAACAGAATAAGGGCTGATTTCAGCTCAGTCCGCAGCAGGGATTGGCGGCGTGGACCAGAACGCCGCAATCTCATCTCCCCGACCCGTCATTTCATAGCGGATCAAGGCGATGGGCAGCCTGCCTGCCGCCAGAAACTGGTCGTGGAAGTCACCGAGCACGAATTTATCGCCGAGCTGCTGCGCACGTTCGGCGAGCAGGGCGTCGAGCTGCAATTTGCCGATCATATAGGACAGGCCATAGCCGGGTGGTCGGCGCAGATAGATTTCGGCATCGACCCGCGCCACATCTTCGTCAAGCCAAGGCGTCCCGTCGCGCATATGCTTGACGGCTTCCGCAACTGACCAGCGGTTATGCTGCATATAGATATCGGCCGGCACGCGCGTCGCGCGGAAGATGCCGAAACGGTAAATCAGCTCAATCGCGCGCGGCGAGTGTCCATCCAGCGCGCCAGCCAGCGGCATCGCCTCTTCGAGATACATGGCCCAGCCCTCCAGCCGGATGCCATCGGCAAAGCCGCCGCGGATCGGGCGCGTGTCGCGCCTGGCGAGTTCGGAGTCAAAGTTATGCCCCGGGATGGTGGCGTGGAGATGATCGGGAATCGGATCACGAAACTGGACTTTCTCCCAGAAATTCGGTCCGCCCGGACGTTCGATATAAGGTGCGTTGGCGCGCAGTTCGCCGATATAATCGGGGATCGTCAGGATACGGTTGGCGCGAATCCAGTCGCGAACGCCCTTGTCGGTGGCCGCCACTTTTGCCTTTTGTTCGGCATCGCTGGTCGACAGTGCGATTTCTGGGAGATTGCGGTTGCGATGCTGCGTCAGTGCGAGCGCCGCGCCAAGCCGCTGATGCTCGCGTGCTGCCAGATCAAGCATCTGGCCCGTGCTGTACGGCATCATCCGCACATGGCGGAGATACCATTGCAGCCGCGCTTCGCCGACGCCCGCCTTCGCTGTCATGCGTGGCCGTTCTGCTTTGAGCCAGCGGTGAAAACCGAACACGGCATCGCGGGCTGCGCGCGTTTCGGTCAGCAGCTCGGGTTGATCCTTGCCCACCCGCGCCAGCAGATCATCATACCAGCCAAGAATGCCGGGCGGCGGCACCGCGCGATAGGGGTGGTAGTGATTGACCCCGTCGCTCTTCTCCAAGTTATAAAGGGCAAGATCGGCGAAATCGGCAGGTACGGCATCCAGATTGCGCCGCGCGGCCGCAATCATTGGCGGGATGGCGCCCAGTTGCGCGCGCAGCGTCGTTAGCTTCTCCCCCGATGCCGGAACATCGCTGAATGCCACACGCAGCAACGGATCAAGGTAAAAACCCGGATCGCGCCGCCATGGCCGCATCACCGCCAGGTTGAAGCGGTAGCCATTCAGAATCGACTTCACGACGAGGAAATCGACCTGCTGCGACGGCGTCCAGCTTTTGACCGGCATCGCCGCGAGCCGCGCCTCGAACTTGGCAAGTCCGGCGAGCTTCGCGCGCATCAGCGCGTTGTCATATTCCTCGCCAACCTTTGCGCCGGAAACAAGTACGACGCCGGTCGTAAAGCCAGGGACCATATAAGCGCGCAGCTCATCATGGAGCGCGAGCAGCGCGGCATAGCCATTTTCGGTGATTATCGGGGCAGCCTGCTGCGCAACGGCCGGTTGCGTTATCAGGGACATGGCCAATGCAATCGACGTGACAATGATGCGCATCGCAACTCCCCCGGTCAGTGCCGACAGTGTCTGGCGCAGAAGGGGGTTGGTCAAGTCGACAGGGTAGAAATTCGGAGGTGAGAAACGCGATCGTCCGAACTGCCTGCCACTTTGACTATCGGGGCAATCTGCGTGATTGAAGCGATGCATTTCCCGGCAGTCGACCAAGACGAGTTCATCGCATCCATGCAGTGCACGGCCCGCCCAGACACCTCTGCAATGCCGCGTCTCGTGCACCGACGATGAGCGAGACGCCCGGCGCAACCCGCTTTGCCCGAATCCGTGCCCGGCTAGAGGCCGCACAGCCGACCGAGGGGTGGCAGGCGTGGGTTTATGAATTTCTGCTGTTCGGCTTCAAGCAGGGCTGGGCCTGCTTGTTCGGCGGATTGATGCTCGCGCTGCTGCTCGCGACGCATCTTTTTTACCCGGATAACGCATCGCTCGCGCGGTATGATTTTCTGACGATTGCGGCGCTGTCGATCCAGCTCGGCATGCTTGCCCTGCGCCTCGAAACGCTCGAAGAGGCGCGAGTTATTCTGGCCTTCCATATCATCGGCACGGTGATGGAGCTGTTCAAGACGCAGGTCGGGTCATGGACCTATCCCGAGCCCGGCGTGCTGAAGATCGGCGCGGTGCCGCTTTTTTCAGGCTTCATGTATGCAGCGGTCGGCAGCTTTATCGCCCGCGTATGGCGGATTTTCGCGTTTCGGTTTGATCATTATCCGCCGCGCTGGGCGACTTGGGCGCTCGCGATCGCGATCTACATCAACTTTTTCGCGCATCACTGGCTGCCCGATATCCGGATCGCGCTGTTCGCCATCACCGGCCTGTTGTTCTGGCGCACGCGCGTTTGGTTCACGCCGTTCCGCACGCCACGATCGATGCCGCTGCTGCTCGGCTGGTTTCTGGTTTCGGTATTCATCTGGTTTGCCGAAAACATTGCGACCTTTTCAAACGCCTGGCTCTACCCAGCGCAGCGTGACGGGTGGACGATGGTCTCCCCTTCGAAACTCGGCGCGTGGTATCTGCTGATGATCATCTCCTTCGTACTGGTTGCCGCTCTCCACCGCCCCCGCCAGGGGCTTGCCGATACACCGTGATGCGGTAGCTTCCCGTCAACGATCTGGGCTTGGAAAAGCATGAGCCCGGCATATGGGAGAGACCCGATGGCCGCACCTTCTGACGACTTGTCCAGCCTCACCCGTCGCGCCGTGATGGGCAGCGGCCTTGGCCTTGCTGCGAGCGCCGCGCTGACGCCGGGCGCGGCACCCGCCGCAACAGCGCGCAAAGCGCTGCCCAAGGGTTTCTGGTGGGGCACGGCGACGGCTGCCCATCAGATTGAGGGCAACAACACCCATTCCGATTTCTGGCTGGCAGAGAATGTGAAGCCGACGCTGTTTCAGGAACCCTCGCTCGATGCGTGCGACAGCTATCACCGCTACGGCGAGGATATCGCGCTTGCCGCGAAGCTTGGCTTCAACGCGCACCGGTTTGGCATCGAATGGGCGCGAATCGAGCCCGAGCCGGGCAAGTTCAGCAATGCCGCGCTCGATCATTACGAACGCGTGATGGAAGCGTGCCATGCAAAGGGCCTCGCCCCTGTCATTACCTTCAGCCATTGGACGGTGCCACGCTGGTTCGCGGCGATGGGGGGCTTCGAACATGCCGACAGCCCAGCCCTGTTCGCGCGCTTTGCCGAAAAAGCCACCGCGCGGCTGGGGCCGTTAATGGCCGCGGCTTCGACATTCAACGAAGCAAATATCGCCCGGCTGATTCAGGCGCGGCCCGAGGCGAAGCTGATCGAGCCTGCCGTCCGCGCAATGCTGACCGCCTGTGCCAAGGCGAGTGGATCGGATCGGTTCGCATCGGTGCTGTTCGCCGATTTGCCCAAAAGCGAGGCACATCAAGTGTCGGCGCATGAACAGGCATTTCAGGCGATCAAGGCGGGGCCGGGCGACTTCCCGGTGGGCGTGACGATCGCCATGCTGGACGTTCAGGGAGTGGGCGATGGCCACAAGGCGGGTGCGATCGAGGATCTGATCTATGGTCCATGGATTGCGCAGGCCGCCAAGGCCGATTTCGTCGGCGTGCAGACCTACACCCGCATTCGCGTCGACGCGAAGGGCATCCTGCCGCCGCCCAAAGGCGCTGAACTGACTGCGGCGGGGTACGAATTCTATCCCGAAGCGCTTGGCGCGACGATCCGCTATGCCGCCCGCACCACCGGGCGACCGATTTACGTCACCGAGAATGGCATCGGCACCGATGATGATACCCGCCGCGTCGCCTATATCGACCGGGCAGTCGCGAGTATGCGTGCCTGTATCGACGATGGCATCGACGTGCGGGGATATCTCCACTGGTCGTTGCTCGACAATTACGAGTGGGTCTATGGTTACAAGCAGCGCTTCGGGCTGGTGTCTGTCGACCGCACGACCTTCAAGCGCACCCCCAAGCCAAGCGCGCTTCACTTGGGGGCGATGGCACGCGGCCGGCGATAGGCGCGGTTAACGCCGGATCAACTATAGCATCACACGCTTTCTGCACGGGCGGCGATGCAGGGTCCCCACATGCGCGTTTATACCGGATCCGTTGCCATGATCGCCGCTGCGCTCCTGCTGTGCTCGAGCCAGGCACGCGCATCGCTGCTTGATTATGTCGGCGAATGCGTGCCCTTTGCGCGCGCGGCGTCGGGTATCCAGATCTATGGCGATGCTTGGACCTGGTGGGAGAAAGCCGCAGGCAAATATCGCCGCGGCTATACCCCGCGCGAGGGTGCGGTGATCGTGTTTGCACGATCGTCAAAGCTACCGCTTGGCCATGTGGCCGTTATCAGTCGCGTGGTCGATTCGCGTGTCGTGATGGTCACACACGCCAATTGGTCGCGAATCGACGGAGTGCGCGGGCGTGTGGAGCAGGATGTGACATTGACTGATGTCTCGGCGGCGGGCGACTGGAGCGCCGTGCGGGTGTGGTATCGTGGATCGGCAGGTCTCGGATCGACCGCCTATCCGGTCGACGGGTTCATCTATGGCGGACAGGAAGCCCCCGAACTCACCGGTCGCAATCCCGATTATGTCGGTGCCCTGATCGACGTGTACGCGCGCTAGGCCGCGTCGCGCGCTTCCTGTGCCTGAAGCTTTGCCAGCGTCGCATCAAGATCAGCGGGTGACAACATCTCGGCGGTTGCCGACATCGAATCGACATAGGCATACTCGTAATTGCCCCACCGTTTGCCGTTGAACCGCAAAGGTACGAACACGCTTTTCAACGGAAGGAAGGCACCCTCCCCCAGCAGCATACGATAGCAATTGAGCATGAATGGAGATTCGTTCGCGACCGCACGGCGCGTGCAATCGTCCATCATGATGCGGCGATTTCGGCACCATGTGTTGTTCCAGGCGATATCATTGCCTTGCGGTTGCGACCGGAGCGTCAGATGCGTCGGCAGATAGCCGTTGACGTCGCTGACCACCGATCCGATCGCCTGCTGCCCTTCGCGCTTCATGCGATCGAGGATCGGCCGGATATGATTGTCGGCAAAATCATTGAAGCGCGTTGTGAACTGTGGCGGGTTCGATCCTTCCACAGCCCGATAATGGGCATCGAACACATCGGCTTCGGTGATTTCACCACGACGCAACGCGCCTTCGACCACCGCCGTGATCTCCACCGCGACGCGCCGGGCGATGTTGATATTCGCGCTGTCGTCGGTTTCGATACCGCTGCCGGCGAGCTGATCGAGCATTACATTGGCTGCAACTTCCAGCTTCTCAAGCCGTCCCCGTACATCATTCAGCGCGGCCCCGGTTTCGCGCGTTGAATCGGCTGATCGCTTCATTTCTTGCGCAACTGCCGCGATGCTGTGCTCCATCTGGCCAGCGCTCTGCGCGATTCCGTCCGTCTGATTATCGACCAGCGACACGATCGACCCGATGTCGACGACTGATCGCTCGATTGCCTTGAACTTTGCGGTTGCGACGCGGCTCTGTGCAACGCCGCCGGCAATCTCATTGCCAAAGGCAGTCGCCTCATCCGCAAGCGCAGCCACGGTGCCATTGATCCGCTGGGTTGCATCGCGCGTATGCTGGGCAAGCTTTTTCACCTCAGTAGCGACGACGGCAAAAGCGCTGCCTGACTCGCCAGCACGCGCCGCCTCGATCGCGGCATTCAGCGCGAGCATATTGGTCTGTTGGGCAATCCCGCCAATCAGGTGCGACACATCCTGCACATCCGACAGCGCATCGACGATCCGGTCGATCCGATCGCTCAACCGCACCACCAGATCGGTTACCTCAGTAAAGCCCGACACCGAATCGATGATGGCCGTCCGGCTATCTGTCAACCTTGTCTTGATTTCCTGCGACAGCTGCCGTGCCTGATCGATCGCGGCGGCGACACTGGCCTGATCGCGCGCCAGGGTGGATGTAACAGCGTCGATGCGGGAAAGTTCGGCAATGCGCGCATTTTTTCGCTGGGCGATCGATGCAACATGACCGCCGACCTCGGCGCATTCGACGACGACCGCACCGCAGCTTCGCGCCACGCGACGAACCACGTCCTTTACATCGATCGCATCACTCATATGGTGCGCCAGGCTCCTAAAGCCTTCGAACGATAAGGCCGATGTCCTAACACCCGATTAACTTCGATCGGGGTGCGCCGACGGATAGGATGACCGGACAAGGCCTGCCTTCAGCAAGGGAATGATGCGACGTGTTTCTCAACTTTCTCGATGAACTCCGCGCCGCCGGCATTCCGGCCAGCATGAAGGAGCATCTGATTTTGCTCGAAGCGCTCGACCGCGACGTGATCGACCGGACGCCGGAGGATTTTTATTACCTGTCACGCGCGGTGTACGTGAAGGACGAAGGACTGCTCGACAAGTTCGACCAGGTTTTCGCCAAGGTTTTCCGTGGCATCGCCACGAGCTTTGGCCAGACGACGGCGGAAATCCCCGCCGATTGGCTGAAGGCCGTGGCTGAGAAATATCTGTCGCCAGAGGAAATGGAAGCGATCAAGGCGCTTGGTTCATGGGATGAGATCATGGAGACGCTGAAGAAGCGGCTCGAGGAACAACAAGGCCGGCATCAGGGCGGTAACAAATGGGTCGGCACCGGCGGGACGAGCCCTTACGGCAATTCGGGATATAACCCCGAAGGCGTCCGGATCGGCGGCGAAAGCAAGCACAAGCGCGCGCTGA
>CAZWAL010000136.1:0-7578 GCA_964631905.1 uncultured Stakelama sp. | reverse complement strand
GGTAAAGCCCGATTCAGGCCGCATCATGCTCGATGGCGAAGATATCACCGGCCTGCCCATGTATCGCCGCGCGATTCTGGGGCTTGGCTATCTGCCGCAGGAAACGTCGATTTTTCGCGGGCTTTCGGTCGAAAAGAACATTCTGACCGTGCTCGAACTCGCCGAGCCCGATGCGGCCAAGCGGCAGGTCCGGCTCGATCAGCTCCTCGACGATTTTGGTCTCACCAAGCTGCGCGATGCCCCGGCGATGGCGCTGTCGGGCGGCGAACGCCGTCGTGCCGAGATTGCCCGTGCGCTTGCTGCCGATCCGTCGATCATGCTGCTCGACGAGCCTTTTGCAGGGATCGATCCGATTTCTATCGCCGATATCCGTGATCTGGTGCGCGAGCTGAAAAAGCGTGGAATCGGCGTACTGATTACCGATCATAATGTCCGCGAGACGCTCGAAATCGTCGATCGCGCCTATATCATCTATGATGGCCGGGTGTTGTTCACCGGATCGCCCGACGAGCTGGTGGCCGACGCGAATGTCCGCCGCCTGTATCTGGGCGAGGGTTTCTCGCTCTAGCTGCCATGGGATTAGGCCCACGCCTCGATCTGCGTCAGTCGCAATCGCTGGTGATGACCCCCCAGCTGCAACAGGCCATCCGGCTGCTCGCGCTGTCCAACCTTGAGGTTGAGGGCTTCATCGCCGAAGAGATCGAGCGCAACCCTCTGCTCGATGCGAGCGCGCCCGACGATGACGGGCCGACCATCGACCGCGAGCCAGCGCCTGAGCTGCCAAGTGAACCTGCTAGTGCCGATCAACTGATCATGGGCGGCGAGCATGCCGGGGAAGCGTCGCTCGATGTCGATTTCACGGCCGACACTTTTCATCATGACAGCGTCGCCGATGGCGCCGGTATGGACGGGTCGCTTGGGCTGAACGGCGCAAGCGGCAGCGGCCTGGCGGGGGAGGATGGCCCCGATTTCGACAGTTTCGCCGCCGCCGATATCAATCTGGCCGATCATCTGCTTGCGCAGGCGGGGCCGATGCTGAGCGGCACCGATTCGTTCATCGCCGCACATCTGATCGATCAGATCGACGAGTGCGGCTATCTGACGGTGCCGCTGCTGGAGGTGGCCAATCGGCTCGGCGTACCGCTGGCGCGGGTGGAAGCGGTCCTCGGCGTCATCCAGACCTTTGATCCGACCGGCGTGGGCGCGCGCAACCTTTCGGAATGCCTCGCGCTGCAGGCCAAGGAAGCCGATCGCTATGATCCCGCGATGGCGCGGCTGATCGACAATCTCGATCTGCTCGCCCGCGGCGAATTGGCACGGCTCAAGCGGCTCTGCGGCGTCGATGACGAGGACATGGCCGACATGATCCGCGAGCTTCGGGATTACGATCCCAAACCCGGCTGTCGTTATGGCGGAGAACCCGCCCAGGCGGTGGTGCCCGATATTTTCATCGCACGGCGCAAGGGCGGCTGGGCGATCGAGATCAACGCCGCGACCCTCCCCCGGTTGCTCGTCAACCGCAGCTATTATACCGAGCTCGCAACGGGCGCGCAGGACAAGAACAGCAAGGCCTGGCTGTCAGAGATGCTCGCGAGCGCGAACTGGCTGGTCAAGGCGCTCGACCAGCGCCAGCGCACGATCATCAAGGTCGCAACCGAGATTGTGAAGCAGCAGGAGGCGTTCTTCGTCAACGGCGTGGCGCATTTGCGGCCGATGACCCTGCGTCAGGTCGCCGACGCGATCGAGATGCACGAATCCACCGTCAGCCGGGTGACGAGCAACAAATATCTCAGTTGCGACAGGGGGCTGTACGAGCTCAAATATTTCTTCACCAGCGCGATCCAGTCGGCCGATGGCGGCGATGCCGTGTCGGCCGAAGCGGTGAAGAACGCGATCAAATCCCTGATCGCGCAGGAGGATGCCAAGTCGATCCTGTCGGACGATACGCTGGTCGACCTGCTGAAGGAAAAGGGGTTCGATATCGCAAGGCGGACGGTGGCCAAATACCGGGAAGCGCTGGGCATCGGCAGTTCGGTGCAGCGTCGTCGCTCGAAAGCACTCGAGGGCGCCTGACGACGCTGCCGGTTTTGCGATTTGGCAACAAATTGGCCTTATCCGGCACCGCATGAACGCTTTCTTTTCTATCCAGGCGGATCCCGCCCGTGATCTCGTAAGGATCAAACTCAAGGGATTCTTCACCCCCGCCGCGCTTCAGGCCTTCAAGGATGAGCGGTGGATCGTGCACCAACAGTTACGCTGCGGGCCCAACCAGCATCTGTCGCTCGCCGATACGCGTGAGATCGGCATCCAGTCGCAGGAAATGGTTGCGCAGTTTCACGGAATGCTTGCCGATCCGACCTATCGCTCGCGCAAGCTTGCCTTTGTCGTCGCGTCTTCGCTCGCGCGGATGCAGTTGATGCGGGCCATCGGGTCGCGCACCGCGCAATGCTTCACCGATCCTGTCGAAGCCGAAGCCTGGCTGCTCGCCGAAGACGATCAGCGCATCGCATCGGTCGGCTGATCGGGCCCTTTTGGCCGCCACGCCAACGGATCGACCCCCGCCTGCGCACCCGCCACGATCCTGGCGATCCGCGCTAGGCGGGTCTCTGCCCGGCGGGCCGAATCCAGAAATTCGAGGCATCGTTTGCGGGTTGCGAGAGAAAGCGCCTCAAATCCCTGAACAGCCCCCGCCACCGCCAGTGCCGCCGCCAGATCGGCGGGGGGATCGCCGGTTTCGGCGGGCTTCAGCCGATCCCAGGAGCCGTCGGCCTGCGCCGCCACAATGACGGCCATGCCAGACGCCGCCATCAGCCCTTCAGCGATCAGTCTCTCTACCCGTGCACGATTGGCAGCGGACCAGCCGCTTCCTGGCTTGCGCGGACTGAGCAGCAGCATCGTGCGCAGATCATCGAGCTTGCGCGGCAGGCTATCGATCCAGCCGAAGCAAAGCGCCTCTTCGACAATCGCGTCATAAGGAAGGTAGCAATCGCCCGCTGCCTTTTTGTAGGTGACCAGCCAGATCGGTGCCGTTTGCTGATGATGCGCGGCAAGCCAGGCGCGCCATTCGGCCCGACTGGTCACGTCGACCCGTTCGTAACCGTCCTTCAATCGTCCTCGTCCTCATAGCCGCTCAGCGCCAGCGCGCGCGCCTTGATCTGGCGAGTCATGCACCAGTGCACCAGCGCCTCCTCGCGGCCATGCGTCACCCAGACTTCCTTTGGCGCAATCTCGGTAAGGGTATCGGTCAACTCGTCCCAATCGGCGTGATCGGAGAGGATCAGCGGCAGCTCGACCCCGCGCTGCACCGCGCGCTGACGTACCCGCATCCACCCACTCGCCATTGCCGTAATCGGATCGGGCAGGCGGCGAGACCAGCGATCCTGCAACGCGGACGGGGGCGCCACGATGATGTGCCCGGCCATGTCGGCCTTGCTGGCAACGGTCGCGGGGCGCAACTCGCCCAGATCGACCCCGTGGGCGACATAGAGGTCGCAGAGTTTCTGCATCGCGCCGTGGATATAGATGGGCGCGTGGTGCCCGGCGTCGCGCAGTTCGCGGATCACGCGCTGTGCCTTGCCGAGCGCATAGGCCCCTACCAGCACGCAGCGTTCGGGATTGGCGTGAAGCGCGGCAAGCAGTTTCGCAATTTCGCCTGGCGTGTCGGGGTGGCGGAACACGGGCAGGCCGAACGTCGCCTCGGTGATGAAGACGTCGCATTTGACCGGCTCGAACGGCGCGCAAGTGGGGTCGGCGCGGCGCTTGTAATCGCCCGAAACGATCACTGTCTCATCGCGATGCTCGAGCACGATCTGCGCCGATCCGAGCACATGGCCCGCGGGCACAAAGCGCACCCCGACATCACCGAAAACCAGCTGCTCGCCATAAGCCACCGCAGTGCCTGCCTGCGGGCCGTATCGCACGCCCATGATCGCCAGCGTCTCGGGCGTTGCCCACACCGCGCCGTGGCCACCGCGCGCATGATCGGCATGACCATGCGTCACAAGCGCGCGCGGCGAAGGGCGCGACGGATCGATCCAGATATCGGCGGCGGGCACGTAAATGCCATGGGGATGGGGTTCGATCCAGTCGCCGAGCTTGGTCATTCGAGGGATATGGGGCGTGACGGCGGACGGTTACAACCGCTACCGACCTTGAATCAGCGATCGACTAAGTCTTCAGTGAACTGCGCGATCAGCCCCACCTGCGACTTTACTCCGGCCTTGGCATACACGTTGGTCAATTGCGCGCGAACGGTACCGGCCGCGGTTGCCCTGAGCGCGGCAATTTCGGCGATGTCGCAGCCTTTCAGCGCAAACAATGCGACATCGGCTTCGGCAGCCGTCAACCGCCACTCGGCGAAACGAAATCGGATCAAATTGGCCATCGCGCCGCGGGCTGTTGCGACAGCGGTTTCGTCATGCCGGGCTTGCCGGATTAGCCAGTGTATTTGCAGCGCGCCGAACACGACCCCGGCGAGCAGGGCGATCGAAACCGCCGCTTCGATCATCAGATGCGCGCTGATCCGTTCCCCGCGCCAGTCGCCGACAACATCACCCAGGAAAAACAATGTGGCGAGCAGCTGCAGGACCACGACAACCACCGTCATCATGGTCCTGCGTTTGAGCGCGCGCCGTCGGTCGATCATGGCCAAGGCTTAGCGCGGTCCCGGCATCATCGCCATCACGATATGGCGCCCGCTCCGCCGACTTTCGAAAATGACGCCGGCGATATGGAGAAGGATCAACAGGTAAAGTACGTTGACCGCCACTTCATGAACCTCTTCCAGCAGCTCTTCCTGGCCTTCGCCCTGTTCGCTGCCTTCGCGCTCGCTTGCTTCGTCGCCTGTCTCGGATGCGACCATTGCGCTGGGTGATGCGATTGTCTGCAACGCAGCTGTGTCGGGAAGCCCGGCCATCGCGATGCCGCTTGCGATTACCACCCCAAGCGTGCCCCAGATCGCATAGACCATCAGCGCCCCCAACGGGTTGTGCGAAGCGTGGACAGGCTTTCGGCCCGCGACGATATCCCGGATATGCGCCACCGCTCGCCCGGGGCTGGGCGGAAAGGCAGCAAAGCGCGCTGGCTTGGGGCCGATCAATCCCCAGATCAGCCGCACCGCCAGAACAGCAGCCAGCGCATAGCCGACCCAGACATGCGCACTCGATCCTTTCTCGACGATCAGCGCATTGACCAGAATCGCTGCCGCGATCGACCAGTGGGTTACTTGAACGACCGCGTCCCACCGCCGGGGGCGGGTTTCAATCGCGGTCATCGTCATCGCGCCCCAACCGATCATCGGTCTGACCTTCGGAACGGTCGTGGCGCCGCTCGTTGCTTTCATGCCCGTTGCGCTTCCGCTGTTGCTTTGCGCGCCGCGGGGGCTTGGCGCGGTTTACCGTGGCGGTAGTGGCAGTGGACGGCTTGGCCGTCGGCGTCGATTTTGCGTCTTCGGCTGCCGCTGGCACGGCGAGGATGAGGGCGAAAAGGCTGGTCGCGAGCGTGGTGAACGTTGGTGTGGACATGAAACATCTCCCTTGCTTGAAGTGCCTGGGAGATGTCGGCGATGGCATGGCCATGCCATTGGCGGTTGGCTTAGGTGCGGCGAGACAAGCAGGTGCCTATGGCGGAAACAAACGGCAATCCCGGTTGATCAGTCGTTCGCCGATGCCAATCGCGCTGATGCCCGGCCGCCTGCAGCCGCTGCGGCAATCTTCGTGCCATAGGATAGCGCGACATAGCCCCAGGGGATGGCGCCGCCCGCCAGTGCCGCGATCAGCGGCAGATCGATGACGGCATAGGCAATGCCGACCGCGGCACCGGTTTGCCAGCCCGGCAGGCTTTCGCGTTTGCGTGCCGCCAGCCAGCCGCCGATGAAGAGCAACGGGATGCCGCTCGCGATGCCGATCACCGGCGCGATACGCATCGCATAGGCCTGATAGAAAGCGTCGCCCCGGCCCGGATCGAGGATCTCCGAATAGATCGTCACCCAGATGATCACGAAGACAACACCGAGCGCGAGGGCGAGCAGGGCGAGGCCGATCGTGCGGATCAGAAAGCGTCCAGTCATTGTCGCATGATCCCCTCAACCTGTCGCGACCAGTGGTACGCCGTCGTTAGCCGCCTATACAAGCCGGATGATGCCGCCGCTGCCCCAATCCCTGACTGACTGGTTCGCGGCCAAAGGCTGGGCACCCCGGCGACACCAGCTCGATATGCTCGCGGCGGGGGGCGCTGGTCGCCACGCACTGCTCGTCGCCGCGACGGGGGCGGGGAAGACGCTGGCGGGGTTTCTGCCGACCTTGGTCGAGCTGATCGACGCCCCGACCGAGGGGCTGCACACGCTCTACGTCTCGCCACTCAAGGCGCTGGCGGTCGATGTGCAGCGCAATCTCATCACGCCGATCGAGGAAATGGGTCTTGATATCCGGGTCGAAACGCGGACAGGCGATACCCCGAGTGACCGTAAGCTGCGCCAGCGGATCAAGCCGCCGCAGATCCTGCTGACCACGCCCGAGTCGCTGTCACTGCTGATCAGCTATCCTGACAGTTTCCTGATGTTCGCCAATCTGAAGACGATCGTTATCGATGAGGTGCACGCCTTCGCGACCCAGAAGCGTGGCGACTTGCTCAGTCTGGCGATGGCGCGGTTGCAGGCGATATCGCCGGGGATGCGGCGGGTGGCGCTGTCGGCGACGGTGGCGGACCCCGATGGTTATCGCGCCTGGCTGGCGCCCGATGGCGATATCGACTTGGTCACGACGGTGCAGGGTGAGCCGGGGGCAGACCCCGATATTTCGATCCTGTTGCCCCAGGGGCGGGTCCCCTGGTCGGGACATTCGGGGCGCTATGCGGCGGAACAGGTGATCGCCGAGATCGAGACGCACCGGACCACGCTCGTCTTTTGCAACACCCGCGCGCTTGCCGAGCTGATCTTTCAGGATTTGTGGAAAGCGAACGACCTGCAGCTGCCGATCGGCATCCACCACGGATCGCTGTCGCTCGAGGCGCGGCGCAAGGTGGAAAGCGCAATGGCAGACGGCAAACTGCGCGGTCTCGTCTGCACCGCCAGCCTCGACATGGGGATCGACTGGGGTGATGTCGATTGCGTGATCCAGATGGGCGCGCCCAAGGGGGCGTCACGGCTGCTCCAGCGGATCGGGCGCGCCAATCACCGGCTGAACGAGGCGAGCGAGGCGATCGTCGTGCCGGGCAATCGCTTCGAATATCTCGAGGCACGCGCCGCGCTTGATGCGGTGGCTGACCGCGAGCTCGATGCCGATGATTTTCGCGCCGGCGGGCTTGATGTGCTGGCGCAGCACATCATGGCCTGCGCCTGTGCTGCGCCGTTCGACGAAGCGGCGATGCTCGCGGAGGTGCGGTCCGCGCTGCCCTATTCGGCGTTGACCGATGATCAGTTCGCGCGTGTGCTGGGGTTCATCAGCGATGGCGGCTATGCGCTGAAGGCCTATGACAAGTTCAAGCGGCTGGTGCGGGAGGAGGTGGTAGCTCCCGCCTCACAAGAGTGTACCCCCGCGAAGGCGGGGGTCCAGACTGGGCTCCCGCCTTCGCGGGAGCACA
>CAZWAL010000135.1:0-7582 GCA_964631905.1 uncultured Stakelama sp. | reverse complement strand
TGGGGCGACCGGGTTCGGCACACGATCGTGTCGGGCGTCCCCGATGCGCTCGGTGCGCGGGATGCGATTGCGGCGGGTGTTCCCTATGAAATCGCGCAGGACCCGCCACCGCTCACCGGGCGACCGTCGGTGGCGCGATACGAGGCGATTGCGCGGTACATGCGCCGCTTCGATTTGGTGCTGACCTATAACTGGGGCGCAATTGACGGCGTGATGGCGCGGCGCGTGTTCGGCAAGGGTGTGCCGCCGCTGGTCCACCACGAGGATGGCTTTAACGAGGATGAAGCGGGCGGCTTGAAGGCCGAACGCAACGCCTATCGTCGCCTTGCACTCGGCGCGGCGCATGCGCTGGTAGTGCCGTCACGCATTTTGGAAGGGATTGCCCTCGACACCTGGAAACAGCCGCCGTCGCGGGTCCTCCGGATCGTCAACGGCATCGCGGTCGATCGCTATGCGGCCAAGCCCAATGCGCGCGCGATTCCTGGCTTCCGGCGCAAGGCGGGCGAGGTGGTGATCGGCACTCTCGCTGGCCTGCGCGCCGTAAAAGATTTGCCGATGCTGGTCCGTGCGGCAGGCGGGCTTTCGGGCAAATTTCAGCTCGTGATTGTTGGCGAAGGCCCCGAACGCGCCAACATTAAGCAGGCCGCAATGGCGATGGGAATCGGCGATCGGCTGCACCTGCCGGGTTTTTTGACCGATCCCAGTCGATTTATCGGCCTGTTCGATATCTTCGCTTTATCGTCTCATAGTGAACAATTTCCGATATCCGTCGTTGAGGCGATGGCGGCGGGATTGCCGATCGCGGCACCACCCGTGGGCGATGTACCGGTGATGGTCTCGACAGCGAACCAGCCGTTGATTTGTACAATGCGGGGAGAGGTTTACCTGCGCGATGCGATGCAGAAGCTGGTCAACGATGCCGACTTGCGGCGCATCGTTGGCGACGCGAACCGGGCGCTGGCGAGCGCGGAATATGGCGAAGACGTGATGCTGAACCGATATGCACGCCTCTATAATGCCGCAATGGGCCGACCGGCTATCCTGCCTGAAACCGGCTGCTGAGTCGCAATTTGCTCGCGTGCGCGGTCGCTTTCGCTATACCGCCCGTTACGTAACGTAACTTGTTTTGATGGAGAGAGTGGCGTGTTCAAGGGCGTGAAGCCGATCATCTATGGCGGGCACGAAGTGTGGCCGCTGGTAGAAGGCGGCAAGGGAGTAGCCGCGACCAATCACGCCAGTGCAGGTGCATGGGCAGCAGCCGGGGGAATTGGCACGGTCTCTGCCGTCAATGCCGACAGTTATGATTCAAACGGTGCGGTGATCCCGCAAATCTATCACGCCTCGACCCGTGTCGAGCGCCACGAAGAACTTATCCAGTACGCCATCGACGGCGCTGTCGAGCAAGTGCGTCGCGCGTTCGAGATCGCCGGCGGCAAGGGCGCGATCAATATCAATGTGCTGTGGGAAATGGGCGGCGCCCAGCGCATCCTGCACGGCGTGCTTGAACGCACGCGGGGGATGGTTTCCGGCGTCACCTGCGGCGCTGGGATGCCTTATAAACTCTCCGAAATCGCGGCATCGTACGAAGTCAGCTACCTGCCGATCATCAGCTCGGCGCGCGCCTTTCGTGCGTTATGGAAGCGTGCCTATTCAAAGGCTTCGAACTGGTTGTCTGCGGTTGTGTATGAAGATCCCTGGCTGGCTGGCGGGCATAACGGCCTTTCCAATGCCGAAGACCCACGCAAGCCCGAAGATCCCTATCCGCGCGTAAAGGCGCTTCGTGAAACGATGCGCGAGGGCGGCATTTCGGACGATGTGCCGATCGTGATGGCCGGCGGCGTCTGGTATCTGCGTGACTGGAGCAACTGGATCGACAACCCGGAGCTCGGCACGATTGCCTTCCAGTTCGGTACCCGCCCGCTGCTGACGCAGGAAAGCCCGATCCCGCAGGGGTGGAAGGACAAATTGACCCAGATCGAGGAAGGGGAGGTGCTGCTGCACCGCTTCTCACCGACCGGGTTTTATTCGAGTGCGGTTCTCAATCCGTTTCTGCGTAATCTCGAGGCGCGATCGGAGCGGCAAATTCCCTATTCGACCGAAGCGGCGGGGGACCACCAGTTCCAGCTCGACGTCGGCGTGCGGGGCAAGAATTTCTGGGTGACAAAAGGCGATCTTTTGCGCGCGCGCGCCTGGTACGGTGCGGGTTTCACGGATGCGCTGAAAACGCCTGACAATACGCTGGTGTTCGTGACCGCCGCCGAAAAGGCGATCATTCGCAAGGATCAGTCCGACTGCATGGGCTGCCTTAGTCACTGTGCCTTTTCGTCATGGATGGACAGCGAAACCTATACGACCGGCCGCCTGGCCGATCCGCGCAGTTTCTGCATCCAGAAGACACTGCAGGACATCGCGCATGGTGGCGACACCGATCAGAATCTGATGTTCGCGGGCCACGGGGCGTATAATTTTAAGAAAGACCCGTTCTATTCGAATGGCTTCGTGCCGACGGTGAAACAGCTGGTCGACCGGATTCTGACCGGAGATTGATCTGCGTCGGGACGTTCCCAGTTATCTGCCGAAATGTTTGTGCGATCGCAGGATGATCACCACGGCAAGCGACAGCAGCAGGATTGCGCTTGCTTCGAAAACAATGTTTTCGGGTTTCATGTTCTTGCCCTGCAGCACGATCAGTCGGGCGAGTGCGGTGATGGCGATGAAGATCGGGTACACGAACGGCGCGACCGATCCGCGCCCGTTATAGAACACCGCGATCATGCTGATCACTTCGGTGTAGAGAAACATCAACAGGATATCGGCGAGCGTAATCGTCTGCGCAACGATCACCGAATTCACTTCGCGGGCGACCGCGCCGAGCGTCAGGAGCGCGATGATGATCAGCAATCCGTGCTCGATCAGCGTGAACCCGGCGAGCGTCAGGGTGCGAATCCGCGTGTCGATGGGGTCGGTGGCTGGTTCCTGCATCGTCATGTGATCGCTTTCCCTTCCAGTCCAACCCGGCCGCTACCGCGTCAGACCCAGCCTTCGAGCACCTGATCGGGCGGGCGGTGGCCGTCTGCCCAAACGCGGATATTGGTGATCACCTTGTCGCCGGTCGCCATCCGTCCTTCGAACGTGGCGGAGCCCATGTGCGGTAGCATCACCACATTGGGGAGCGCGAGCAGGCGCGGATCGATCTGCGGTTCATGTTTCCACACATCGAGCCCGGCCCCGGCGAGCCGCCCCGCCTCGAGCGCATCGACCAGCGCGTCTTCATCGACAATGCCGCCACGTGCTGCGTTGATCAGGAAAACATGCGGCCGCATCAGCGCGATTCGGCGCGCGTCTATCAATCCCTCGCTATCGGCATTGCGGGGCGTGTGGATGGTCAGAATGTCGATCGCGCCCAACATGGCATCAACAGACTCGTGCCAGGTGGCGCCAAGCTCAGCCTCAAGCACCGCGGGAAGGCGGTGCCGGTTATGATAATGGATCGACAGGCCAAAGGCGCGGGCGCGGCGGGCAACTGCCTGACCGATGCGACCCATGCCAATAATCCCCAGCGCCTTGCCGCCGATCCGGTGGCCGAGCATGCCGCCGGGGCTCCACCCTTTCCACTGGCCCGACCGGACGAGCTTTTCGCCCTCGGCCAGGCGGCGGGGCACCGAAACGATCAGCGCCATCGTCATGTCGGCGGTATCTTCGGTCAGCACGCCGGGGGTGTTGGTGACGATGATGCCGCGCGCGCGCGCCGCCTTCAGCGCAATATGGTTCACGCCGGCACCGAAATTGGCGATCAGGCGAAGCCGGTCACCCGCGCCCTCGATCAGGCCGGCATCGATATCGTCGGTAACGGTGGGGACCAAAACGTCGCAATCGGCCATCGCCGCCGCCAGCTGATCGCGTGTCATCGGCACATCGGCGCGGTTATTGATGGTGTCGAACAGCTGTTCCATTCGGGTCATTACCGGATCGGAAAGCTCGCGCGTGACGATTACCTTGGGATGGGGCACCTTTGGCATGGAGCTTCTCATATCAGGGAGCGTCTCATTTCGGGCATCGATACCGATTGGCGTCTCCCGATTGCGGCGTCAACGGTGTTGAAGACAGGGGGGGTAACAAGGTAAACGCCGGTTAACCACATATGGGGGGCTGAATGCGATTCTGGGCCGGGGTGAAGCTGATCACGGCAGTGCTGGTGTTGACCGGCATTGTTGACGATCGGGCAGACGCACAGCCACGCAAAGCGCCCTATTTTGCGTCGATTGCGGCGTCGAAAGCACGCATGAGGACCGGCCCGGGGCGCAATTTTCCGGCGAGCTGGCTGTACCAGCGCGCCGATCTGCCGATCAAGATCGTCGATACCTATAAGGAATGGCGCAAGATCGAGGACCCTGACGGTACACAGGGCTGGATGCAGGGCAATTTGTTGAGTGAAACGCGCACCGGGGTCGTGATGGGCACCAATGTCGACATGCTCGATGCGCCGCGGTTCAACGCCAAGCTGCTCTGGCGGGCGGCACCCGGGGTGGTCGGACGGATCAGTAAATGTTCGCGTGGCTGGTGCTGGTTCGATGTGCGCGGGCGGGCCGGCTATGTCGAGGCGAACCGGTTATGGGGCGTGGACAGCGGCGAACAGCTGCCGTGATCGCCCTGGTTGGCATGGTGCCAACGCGGCATGTCCCGTCGGCTGAGGCCGCGTGATCGGGGTTGCCACCAGCCTAGCGGCAGCGCTCGCGATCAGCGCACCCCAGGCAGATGACGCGCCACCCAAATCGTCAATCGTGCTTGAAGTCCCCGCGACTCACCGGTTGATCGAAGGGATCGCCACCGACGGAGAAACCATCTGGCTGAGCAGTGTCGTCGATCGCCGAATCCTCGTCTGGCGTGGTGCGAAAATGGTGCGCGTGCTGAAGATGCCGCGCGGAACCGCACGCCCGCTTGGCTTGGCGTTCGATGCCAGCCGCGACTGGATCTGGATCGCTACGGATTGTCCGCGGATCGTCGCCAGCGATCCCTGCAGCGGCAGCGCCCTGATTGCGATCGATCGGCGGGGCAGGCTGAAGGCCAACCTGCGCCTCGCAGGTGCTGATCCGCATTTCGGTGATGTCTCTGTCGATCAGGGCACCGTGCATGTCAGTGATTCGATGAACGGTGCGGTGTATGCCTGTCGCGGCGATTGCCGGGCACTCGACGTGGTGGTGCCTGTCGGCGTTGGGCGCAGCGCGCAATCCACGGTGCGATATGATGACGGGCGAAGGCTGTTGGTCGCCGATTACAGCGCGGGCATCGCCAGCGTCGACGCAACCGGCGTCCGAACACCGATCGTCCGGGAGGATGGCCGCCCGTTACGCGGGGTCGATGGCTTGGTAGGCGCGGGCGACTGGATGATCGGCATTCAGAACAGCCAGTCGCCGGGCGTTGTGCTGGCGTTCAGGCTGGCGGCGGATGGCCAGCACATGGCGGCGCTGCATGTACTGGCGGGCGGCCCGGATTATCCCGATCCAACCCAGCTTGCCGTGTCGGGCAATCGCCTATTGATTGTCGCCGACGCGCAATGGGCGGCCTATGATGCCGCAAAGCCCGATGGTCGCCCGGCGCAGCACGTGACCCGCATCCTATCCGTACCGATTCCGAAATGATGGTGGAGAGGGAAGGTGCCAATCGCGTTGCACCGGCCGCGCGCGATTTCACCATCGTCCGCGACGACGCAACCGGTCCTGAAATCACTGCCCTGATCGCGCTCCACACCGCCGCCGCCCGGGCGGGGACGCCTTCGCAATATGCCTATGCACTTGGAATCGAGGCGCTGCGCGCGCCCGACATCACGCTTTTTACGCTGTGGGAGGGGCAGTCGCTGCTTGGCTGCGCGGCGCTGAAGGATCTGGGCGGCGGCGAGGGCGAAGTGAAATCGATGCGCACCGATCCGGCCCATCTGCGCCGTGGGGTGGCAGCACGGCTGCTGGCGCACCTGATTGAGGAGGCCCGGGGAAGGGGGTGGCATCGCTTGAATCTCGAAACCGGCACGGTGTCGTCCTTTGATCCTGCCCATGCGCTGTACCGACGGTTTGGCTTCGTGGGTCGCGGCCCCTATGCCGATTATGTCGAAAGTGATCATAACTGTTTCATGACGCTGGCATTGGACCCGCCACAAGGAACCGATACCAGCAAGGTGGGATTATGATACCGGCTGCCCTTGCTCCCCCCATGGCATCGTCCTAAAGCCCGCTCCATCGATTCCGCAGTTGCGAGGGACCCTTGGTCGATCTGTCACAATATCTGCCGATCCTGCTTTTTATCGGAGTGGCGCTCGTGCTGTCGGGGGTGTTCGTGTTTGCGCCGATGGCGGTGTCGCGGTTGACGGGTGCGCATAAGCCGACGCCGGAAAAGCTGACCGAATATGAGTGCGGATTCCCTGCGTTCGAGGATAGCCGCAGCCAGTTCGATGTGCGGTTTTATCTCGTCGCAATCCTTTTCATCATCTTCGATCTAGAAGCGGCGTTCATTTATCCGTGGGCGGTTTCGGTATTCAAGCTTGGCTGGGTGGCGTGGATTTCGATGATGATCTTCATCGCCGAACTGGCGCTGGGCCTTGCCTATGCATGGAAAAAGGGAGCGCTCGATTGGGAGTAGAACTCGAACGGGCACCCGCGGCAGGCACGTTGCCGGACGTCGCGTTCCTCAACGACATCAACAGCGAACTGGGTGACAAGGGCTTCCTTGTCACCTCGACCGAAGAGCTGTTCCAATGGGCACGTACCGGATCGCTCTGGTGGATGACCTTTGGTCTCGCGTGCTGCGCCGTGGAGATGATCCACGTCAACATGCCGCGTTATGATCTCGAACGCTTCGGTGCCGCGCCGCGCGCGTCACCGCGCCAATCGGACGTGATGATCGTGGCAGGCACGCTCTGCAACAAAATGGCCCCTGCGCTTCGCCGCGTCTACGACCAGATGAGCGAGCCCAAATATGTGATCTCGATGGGCAGCTGTGCCAATGGCGGCGGCTATTATCATTACAGCTATTCGGTGGTACGCGGTTGTGACCGTATCGTGCCCGTGGATATCTATGTGCCCGGCTGCCCGCCAACTGCTGAGGCATTGCTGTACGGCATCATGCAACTTCAGCGGAAAATCCGCCGCGTCGGGACGATTGAACGGTGAGCGAGAAAGAGCCAACTGCTGCGCGCGCGGTTGCGACCGGCGCCGGTGCGATCGGTGCTCTGGCCTCAGGCGCGCTCGCCGTTGGAGCGCTTGCTCTGGGGGCATTTGCGATCGGGCGGCTCTTCATTGGCCGCGTACGGATCGGCAGGCTCGAGGTCGACGAACTTGTTATTCGTCGGCAGCGCGTCGATGGGGTGGTTGACGATGCGTAGCCCCGCGCCCGCTTATGCCCCAAATGACGGCGTGATCGATGCCGCTCACGCCGCGCTGGGCGGCATGATTATCGATACGCTGGATGCGCATGGCGAAGTGACGTTGACGGTTGATCGGCTGCACCTGATCGACGCGATGGTGTTGCTGCGCGATACGCCGGGGCTGGAATATCAGCAGCTGATGGAAATCGCCGGGGTCGATTATCTCGA
>CAZWAL010000134.1:0-7597 GCA_964631905.1 uncultured Stakelama sp. | reverse complement strand
TGGTATTTGAAGAAGAACGGAGATTGCCATGCGCCGTGTTGTCGTCACCGGGCTTGGACTCGTCACCCCGCTTGGTGCGGATGTCGAGACGGCCTGGGCCAACATTTTGGCCGCAAAGTCAGGCGCGGGAATCATCACCCGCTTCGACGCGACCGATTATGCCTGTCGCTATGCCTGCGAAGTGAAGCCGGCCGATCATGCGTACGGGTTCGATCCCGGCAAGCGCGTTGACCACAAGGTGCAACGTCAGGTCGATCCGTTCATCATTTTCGGCATCGATGCCGCCGGGCAAGCGCTGGAAGATGCCGGGCTGACCGACATGACCGAGGAGCAGCGACTTCGCACAGGCTGCTCTATCGGCTCGGGCATTGGTGGCCTGCCGGGCATCGCGAGCGAATCCATCGTGTTGCACGAAAAGGGGCCGCGCCGTGTTTCCCCGCATTTCGTGCATGGTCGGCTTATCAACCTGATCTCGGGACAGGTTCAGATCAAATATGGGCTGATGGGCCCGAATCATGCGGTCGTAACGGCCTGCTCCACGGGCGCGCACTCGATTGGCGATGCCGCGCGCATGATCATGCTCGACGATGCGGACGTGATGCTGGCAGGCGGGGCTGAAGGTGCGATCTGCCCGATTGGGATCGCCGGCTTTGCGCAAGCGCGCGCGCTATCGACCAATTTCAACGACGCCCCCGAAAAGGGCAGCCGCCCTTATGACAAGGCCCGCGACGGCTTCGTCATGGGCGAGGGGGCAGGCGTCGTCTGCCTCGAGGAATATGAGCACGCCAAGGCGCGCGGCGCCAAAATCTATGCCGAAATCGTTGGTTACGGCATGTCGGGCGATGCGTATCATGTCACTGCGCCGCATCCCGAAGGCGCGGGAGCGTTCCGATCGATGCAACAGGCGATGAAACGGTCGGGTCTCGCGCTTGGCGACATCGATTACATCAACGCCCATGGCACCTCGACACCACTTGGCGATGAGCTTGAGCTGGGGGCGGTTCGCCGCCTGTTCGGCAATGCGATCGGCACGCTCTCGATGAGTTCGACCAAGTCAGCGATCGGGCATCTGCTCGGCGGCGCTGGGGCGGTGGAGAGCATCTTTTGCATTCTCGCGATGCGTGACCAGATCGTGCCGCCCACGCTTAACCTCGATGATCCGAGCGAGGGCTGCGAAGGCGTTGATCTCGTGCCGCACAAGGCCAAGGAGCGGCAGGTCAAGGCTGTCCTCAACAACAGCTTCGGTTTCGGCGGCACAAATGCCAGCCTCGTCATGAAGGCAGTGTAAGCCCGGACGGGGCAAGCGGTCGAAACAGGGGATCATCGATCATGCGCAAACTCGGGTGTCTTGGTCTGCTGATCGTCCTGGCGGCATTTGGCGCATTGTTCGTGCTCGTGCAGGACTGGGGTGGGCGCGGCCCGACGCCGCGCAACATGACTTTTCAGGTGCCCGAAGGGGCAAGCCTGTCGAGCACCGCCGATCAGCTGGAAAAGGCAGGCGCGATCCCCTCCGCTGCGCGGTTCAAGCTGCTCGCCAAGGTGTTCGGCGCTGGTGTGCCGATCAAGGCAGGCGAGTACCGAATCCCAGCGCATCTGAGCCAGGCCGACATCCTGAAGATGCTGCAGGGCGGCAAGACGCTACAACGCTTTGTAACGATTGCAGAAGGCGTGCCCGCCGTCGTCGTCCATGACAAGCTGATGGCGGCGGATGGCCTGACGGGCGCGGTTGAGGTGCCGATCGAGGGCACGGTGCTGCCCGACAGTTACAGTTTCCAGCGCGGTGATACCCGGCAAAGCGTGCTCGACCGGATGCAGCGCGCGATGCTGAAATATCTCGCCAAGGCGTGGGAGCATCGCAAGCCCAACATCGCCGTGAAAACACCACGCGAAGCGCTGATCCTCGCCTCGATCGTCGAGAAGGAAACCGGCAAGGCGAGCGAACGCCGAACGGTCGCGGCGGTCTATTCGAACCGGCTGAAGCGCGGCATGATGCTGCAGGCCGATCCGACGATCATCTACCCGATCACGAAAGGTCGCCCGCTCGGCCGACGTATCTTGCGATCTGAAGTACAGGCCGTAAACGCTTACAATACCTATTCAATGACCGGACTTCCTGCAGGACCGATCGCCAATCCCGGTCGCGCGAGCATCGACGCGGTGCTCGATCCCGCGCCATCGACCGCGTTGTATTTTGTTGCGGATGGGACAGGCGGACACGTGTTCGCCGATACCCTGGAACAGCATAATGCGAACGTGCAGAAATGGTATGCGATCCGGAAAGCGCGGGGCGAGCGATAGGGTAAATCGCCGTCGTAAAAGTGGTGCTGCTTATTCCCGGGCGTTATCTTGAACTTGTGGCAGGATCCAACTCTCCACGAGCTACCTCGCCCGTAATTGCACGGTAGATGCTGAAACAAGTTCAGCATGACGGGTTTTGTGGGAGGGTAGCTGGCAACCAGCAACCCTTCACCGTCGCAACCCGTTCGCTGCCCGCGCCAACGCCTCGATCTCCGCCATGCTCGCGCCCTTTGGGGTCACCCAGCTGCCGCCGACGCAGAGCACCGGATCAAAGGCCAGCCATTCGGGCGCGCTTGCCTCGGTAATGCCGCCCGTCGGGCAGAAGCGGCATTGGTAGAATGGTCCCGCGAGCGCCTTCAGCGCCTTCAGCCCGCCATTCGCCTCAGCCGGGAAGAATTTGAAATGGGTCAGGCCCAACTCCATCCCGCGCATAATGTCACCCGCATTGGCGACGCCGGGCAGGAACGGTACGCCGCTGTCGATGATCGGTTGTGCGAGGCGCTCGGTCAGGCCGGGGGAGACGATGAACTCGGCGCCTGCGTCCATCACCTGGGCGAACTGATCAGCGTTGACGACCGTGCCAGCGCCAACGATCGCGCCCGGCACGCGCTTCATCGCGCGGATTGCGTCGAGCGCGGCCGGGGTGCGCAGCGTCACCTCAAGCACGCGCAGTCCGCCCGCGACCAGCGCCTCGGCAAGTGGAACTGCAGTCGAGACATCGTCGATCACCAGCACGGGGATGACGGCGCTGGTGCACATGATCATGGCGATGTCTGTCATCGGGAGGCAAACCTTTGCGCATAGGCCGCTGCCGCGCCGAACAGGCCGGGCTGCGGATGTGTGATAAGCTTGACGGGAATCGCTTCCATCAAATTACGGAACCGGCCTTTCGCGGCGAAACGCTCGGCAAAGCCGCTGCGGGCGAGATGATCCTTCAGCCGGAGCCCGAGCCCGCCGGCGATGACAACGCCTTTTGCTCCCTGCGCCAGCGCGAGATCACCCGCCACCGCGCCAAGGCACAGGCAGAACCGATCGAGCGCCGCGAGCGCCAGGCTGTCGCTCCCCTCCAGCGCCATCTGCCAGATCGCCTTGTCGTCCAGGCGCTGCACCGCGCGTCCCTCAATCTCGGCAAGCGCTTCGTAAATGGCGACGATCCCGGGGCCAGCAACGATTCGTTCGACCGAAACGCGCTGGAAGGTTTTGCGCAGCGCCTTCAGCACCTGATCCTCGAGCGAATCGAGCGGCGCAAAATCGATGTGGCCGCCCTCGGTTTCGACGACGTGATAACTGTCCACCGTTCGCAGCACCTGCGCAACGCCTAGCCCCGTGCCGGGCCCGCAGACCGTGATGACGCCGTGATCGGGAAAGGGCGTGTTCGGCCCGGCAAGATGCTCGAACATCGCGTCGGGCACTTGCGCAACCGCATGGCCAACCGCGCCGAAATCGTTGATCAGCACGAAATCATCGACCTCGAGCCGTTCCTGCACCAGCGCAGGGCGAATGATCCACGGATTGTTCGTCAGCTTAATGATCTCGCCGCCGATCGGGGAGGCGACTGCAATCGCTGCTGCGCGGGGCAAGGGCGTGGCATGCAGCTCGCCGAACGCCTGCCATGCGGTTTGGAGACTGGCATATTCGGCGGTTTTGAGCGTGACGGGATCGCCCAGCGATACCACTCGGCCCGTTGTTACCTCCGCTATTGCAAAGCGTGCATGGGTCCCGCCGATGTCAACTGCGACAACCTGCACGTTACGCGCCCATCGCTGCGAGCATGGCGCTGGCGCCCTTTTCGGCTTCGTTAGCGCCGTGGCGGAACATCGCGAACAATTCACGCCCGGTACCACTTCCCCACGCCGGGGCCTGCGCCGGCGAACGTGCCGCCCATTCGGCGTCGTCGACCAGCGCTTGCAGTACGCCATCCTGTGCACAAACCCGGATCACATCGCCATCGCGAACCCGGGCAAGCGGGCCATCACCCAGCGCCTCGGGGCTGGCGTGGATGGCACAGGGTACCTTGCCGCTCGCGCCTGACATGCGCCCATCGGTGACGAGCGCGACCCGAAATCCGCGATTTTGGAGCACGCCCAGCGGCGGGGTCAGCTTGTGGAGTTCGGGCATCCCATTGGCGCGCGGCCCCTGGAAACGCACGACGACCACGACGTCGCGGTCAAGTTCGCCCGCCTTGAACGCAGCCTGGACTGACGCCTGATCCTCAAACACCCGCGCCGGGGCCTCGATCGTCCACCGGTCCCGATCGACGGCGCTCACCTTGATGCACGCTCTGCCCAGATTGCCGGTAAGGATGCGGAAACCACCCTCGGGGGAGAAGGGATTGCTCGCCGGGCGGACGATGGTCTCGTCACCGCTCGGACCGGGATCGACCCAGGCAAGCGCCTCGTCCGCGATCACCGGCTTCATGCCATAGGCCGACAGATCATCGCCCGCCACGGTACGAATGTCGCGGTGGAGCAGGCCCGCTCCGAGCAGTTCGCGGATCACGAACGGCATCCCACCAGCATCCTCAAATGCGTTCACATCGGCTGATCCATTGGGATAGACGCGGGTGATGAGCGGGATGGCAGGGGAGAGGCGGTCGAAATCCTCCCAGTCGATCACAATGCCTGCGGCAGCAGCGATAGCGGGGAGATGAATGAGGTGGTTGGTCGACCCACCAGTTGCTAATAGCCCGATTGCCGCGTTGATAATGGCTTTTTCGTCAACGCATTCGCCGAGCGGGCGGTAATCATCGCCATTCCAGCCGATTGCAGCGAGGCGGTGGACAGCACCGCGCGTCAGTTCCTGGCGCAGTTTGGTGCCGGGATTTGCAAATGCCGCGCCCGGCATGTGCAGCCCCATCATCTCCATCATCATCTGGTTGGAATTGGCGGTGCCGTAAAAAGTGCAGGTACCTTTGGAATGATAGGCGGCGATTTCGGCATCGAGCAGTTGCTCGCGGGTTGCCTTGCCCTCGGCATATTGCTCGCGGATCGCCGCTTTTTCCTTGTTGGGCAGGCCCGATCGCATCGGCCCGCCCGGGATCAGGATCATCGGCAGATGCCCGAAGCGCAATGCGCCCATCAGCAGCCCCGGCACGATCTTGTCGCAGATGCCGAGCAACGCCGCGCCCTCGAACATGCCATGGCTCAGCGCGATGGCGGTGCTGAGGGCGATCGTGTCACGGCTGAACAGCGAGAGTTCCATGCCGGGAAACCCCTGCGTCACCCCGTCGCACATCGCTGGCACGCCGCCCGCTACCTGGGCGGTGGCCCCCGCCTCGCGCGCCCAGATTTTCATTTGTTCGGGGTATCGATAATAGGTCGCATGCGCGGAGAGCATGTCGTTGTAAGCTGTTACGATTCCGATGTTCATCGCGCGTCCGGCACGCATCGTGTCGCGATCTTCCTCGGTCCCTGCAAAGCCATGCGCCAGGTTCGCGCAGCCCAACATCGGGCGATCCACCCCGTTTTCCCGCTCCCGCCGGATCAGCGCTAGATAAGCATCGCGCGTCGGCTTCGATCGCTCGATGATCCGGTCGGTAACGGCGGCGATTGCTGGGTGCAGGGCCATGGCTTTATGCGCTCCAGTGAATATCCACGGGCAATTCCACATCGGCGAGCACGCGACCAATCGGATAGGGTGACATCGGCCCGTCCTTGATCGCGCGTTCGATGATATCGCGTTTGGCCTGCCCCGTCACCGCGATCATGAGCGCGCGGGCGGAGATAATCGCCTCGCGAGTGAGCGTTACGCGCGCCACGGGCGCTTCCTTCGGCAAGTCACCCGGCATCACGCCAACGGCGCGGCGCTCGCGCGGGCCGGCGACGGCCTCCTCGAAATCGGGGCCGGGGAAGATCGACGCGGTGTGTCCATCGGCCCCCACGCCCAGCACGCACAGATCGAGCGGCCAATGGACATCCTGCAACCGCGCATCGGCAGCGCGCCCGGCCGCTTTGTAGTCGGCCGCCGCCTCACTGGTGATCGGCAACACGCGCACGCCCTTGGGCAGGAAAACCTTGGCGATGGCGGTGATGTTTGACAGCGTGTCGCCCATCGGTACCAGCCGGTCGTCGGTCGGCAGGATCGTCACCCGCTTCCAGTCGAGCTTGGCCTTGGCGAGCTTTTCATAGATCGGCAGCGGCGTAGTGCCGCCGGGCAACGCGATTACCGCGCCGCCGCGAGCATCGATCGCGCTTTCGATGATGAACGCGGCGTCGCCCGATACGGCATCGGCCATTTCATCGGCGCTGTCATAATCCCACCATTCGATCTCGGTCATAAACGCTCCGTTGATTTCTACTTTACCGTCCGGGACGTGCGCCCAGCCCAGAATTTTAGTTGGCGCTTTACCCGTCGTGCCAGGTCGTGCCGTCTCGCTCCGTCAGCGCGACGGCCGCGGACGGGCCCCAGCTGCCCGCCGGATAGGTTTTGGGTTTCATGTCGTTGGCGATCCAGCCTTCACGAATGCCGTCGATCCAGGTCCACTGCGCCTCCACCTCGTCGCGGCGGACGAACAGGGTCGGATCACCCTCGATCAGATCGAGCAGCAGTCGTTCATAGGCGATACGCCGCCTTGTGCCGGCGAATTCGGTGTCGAGGCTCAGATCGAGCGGTACTTCGCGAAGCCGCACGCCTTCGCGGTCAAGCCCCGGTTCTTTGGCCATGACCAGCAACCGTACATATTCCTCGGGCTGCAATCGGATCACAAGGGTGTTGGGTTGCAGCTTGCCGCCGCGCGCGGCGAACATCGAATGCGGCACAGGTTTGAACTGGATCGCGATTTCGGACTGGCGCGTGGGCATCCGCTTGCCGGTGCGCAGGTAAAACGGCGTGCCCTGCCAGCGCCAGTTATCGACATTGGCTTTGATCGCGACGAAGGTTTCAGTGGTGGACGCGCGCTCCAGCTCGTCAGCATAGCCGCGCACGATCGCGCCGTTCACCGCGCCGCCGGTATATTGCCCTGTCACGGTCAACGACGGGGCATCGCCCGGGCTGATCGGGCGAAGCGACCGCAGCACTTTTACCTTTTCATCGCGGATCGCGGTGCCGTCGAAGCGAGCGGGGGGTTCCATCGCAATCAATGCGAGCAATTGCAGCATGTGGTTCTGCACCATGTCGCGCATCGCGCCGGAGCCGTCATAATAGCCCGCGCGCCCTTCCAACCCCACGGTTTCGGAGATGGTGATCTGGACATTGTCGATCCCGCGCGCATTCCAGATCGGCTCGAACAGCGTGTTGCCGAAACGAAGCGCCAGGATGTTCTGGACGGTTTCCTTGCCCAGATAATGATCGATCCGGAAGG
>CAZWAL010000133.1:0-7643 GCA_964631905.1 uncultured Stakelama sp. | reverse complement strand
GTGAGAATATCGCCGATCTGGCGGGGCTGACGGTCGCGCTCGATGCCTATCACCGTTCGCTGAAGGGCAAGCCTGCCCCGGTGATCGGCGGGCTGACGGGTGACCAGCGCTTTTATCTCGGCTGGGCGCAGGTGTGGCGCATCAAGTTCCGCGAACCGGCGCTGCGCTCGCAATTGCTGTCCGACCCGCACTCGCCGGGTCCGCTGCGCACCGCGACGGTCCGCAACCTCGATGCCTGGTACGCGGCATTCGGGGCCAAGCCGGGGGACAAGACCTATCTGGCACCGGCCGATCGCATTCGGATCTGGTAATTGTTCGGGGGCGGTGCCGCAGGGTGCGGCCCCCTTTTTCTCGACATAAGAAAATGGATTTGGGGAGTTTGTCATGCGTCCGCTTCGATTGATCGCCGTCGTTTCCACCCTCGCCATCGGCACGGCGCTGGCCAGCGTCGCCACGGGCAAGCCGCAGACGGCGGCACCGGCCGTCGCCAGCGCTGGAAAGCCGAAGATCGGCAGCTATGGCTTCGACGCCGCAGGCATGGGCACCGATGTCGCACCCGGTGACGATTTCTTCCGCTATGCCAATGGCGGCTGGCTGAACACGACCGCGATTCCCGCCGACAAGCCAAGCTATAGCGCGTTCGATGTGCTGCAGGATGTGTCGCAGGCGCGCACGCACCTCCTGCTCGAAGAAGCGGCGAAGATTCCGCAATCGAAAATCGGCCAGGCCTATGCCGCCTATCTCGACACCAGGACGATCGAGGCCAAGGGGCTGGCCCCGATCATGCCGTGGATCGCGCAGATCAAGGCGCTGAAGTCGAAGGCGGGCTACGCGGCGCTGGTGGCTCAGGCCGACAAGAATGGCGTTGGCGTGCCGTTCGGCAGCGGGGTCGGCACCGATTCCAAGCAGCCCGATACCTATACCGTGAACCTGCGGCAGGGCGGGTTGGGCATGCCCGATCGCGATTATTACCTCAGCAGTGACGCCAAGCTGGTCGAGGCGCGCACCGCCTATCAGGCGCATATCGCCAAGATCATGACGCTGGCGGGCGAACCCAATGCCGAAGCGCGCGCCAAGGCACTGGTTGCTTTCGAGACCGAGATTGCCAAGGCGCACTGGACGCGGATCGAAAGTCGCGATGCCGACAGGACCTATAACAAGATGCGCGTCGCCGATTTGCAGGCGATGGCACCAGGCTTCGATTTTGCCGCCTATTTTGCGGGGGTCGGCACGCCGGTCGACACTATTGTGGTCGGCCAGCCGACCGCGATCGCCAAGATGGCAGCGCTGATCGCGGCAACCCCGCTCGATGTGTTGAAGGACCAGCTGATCATCCGTTCGTTCGACAGCTTCGCCGATGTGCTGCCGCAGCGTTTCGACGCCGCCAATTTCGCCTTTGCCGGCACGGTGCTGCGCGGCACGCCCGAGCAGCAGGTGCGGTGGAAGCGCGCGGTGAACTGGACATCCGGTGCGATCACCGACGAGGTCTCCAAAATCTATGTCGCACGCTATTTCCCGCCCGAAACCAAGGCGGCGGTCGATCAGCTCGTGAAGAATGTGCTCGCGGCGATGGACGCGCGGATCGAGAAGCTCGAATGGATGTCCGCCGAAACCAAGGTGAAGGCGCATGCCAAGGTCGCCGCCTTCACGCCGCGGATCGGCTATCCCGACAAGTGGCGGGATTATTCGGCGCTGACGATCAAGGCAGGCGACGCGTTCGGCAACAAGCTGCGCGCGAACCAATGGGCGCACAGCTACAATGTCGCCAAGCTCGGCAAGCCGATTTATCGCTGGGAATGGGGCCTCGCCCCGATGACGGTGAACGCGCAGGCAAACCCGACGCTGGTCGCGATCACGTTTCCCGCCGCGATCCTGCAGCCGCCCTTCTTCGATCCAAAGGCCGATCCGGCGGTGAATTATGGCGGCATCGGTGCGGTGATCGGGCATGAGATCAGCCATCATTTCGATGATCAGGGATCGAAATATGACGCGACCGGCAAGCTCACCCAGTGGTGGACCGATGCCGATATCGCCGCGTTCAAGGCCCGCACCGGGCAGCTGGTAGCGCAATATGACGCCTATGAGCCGCTGCCCGGTTTCAAGGTGAAGGGTGGGCTGACCCTGGGCGAGAACACAGCCGATCTCGCCGGTCTTTCCGCCGCCTATGACGCCTATCACGTCTCGCTCGGCGGGAAGGATGCGCCGGTGATCGACGGCACAACCGGCGACCAGCGCTTTTACCTCGGCTGGGCGCAGGTGTGGCGCCGCAAGCACCGCGAGGCGGATTTGCGCAACCGGCTGCTCACCGATTCACACGCTCCCGGCCCGCAGCGCGCCTGGATCGTCCGCAATCTCGATCCCTGGTACGCAGCGTTTGCGCCCAGGGATGGCCAGGCGCTGGTGCTGAAACCGGAAAACCGCGTTCGGATTTGGTGAGCCGTCCGGGGCGGTGCATGCGCTAGTCGCTTGACGCTGTCATAAGGCGCGCCAAAGAGGGGGAAATGGCCAGCGTTCCATCCCCTTCGGCACCCGCGGCGCCAAGCATGCGGCTTCCGGCGCTGATTGCGCTGGGGTGCGGCGTGGCAGCGTCGCTGGTGATCCTCGCGCTGGTTGGCGATCCCATCTTCGCGGCCGGTTTTCTGGCGGCGTCGATCGTGCTGGTGGGCGCCGCCGTGTTGTTCCGCTCTGCGATTGCGCCCGCGGCCGCCGTCGAGCCCGATGTCGATTGGTCGGTCGCGCGCGCACTGGCAGGCGCCAGCCCCGATGCGGTGGCGGTCACCGATCGCGCAGGGCGACTGATCTGCGCCAATGATCGCTATCAAACGGTGTTCAAGGGATATCCGACCCCCCCCAATCTGCCGATCGGCGAGGATGGCGTGGCTGCGCTGGCGGGGGCCGGGCGCGCAGCGTGGCGCGACGGGCAGGCCGGGGTCGAGCGGCTGATGATCGACGCCGGGCCAATCGCTGCGCATATCGAGCGGGCCGGACAGGCTGAGGACATGCTCGTCTGGCGGTTTGCGGGGGCGCAGGGAGCCGATCTCGCCGCGACGATCGAGGGGATGATTGCCGGGCCGATCGGCAATCGGCTCGCTGCCAGCGGCATCATGGCCGCGCTGATCACGGCGGAGGGGCGCATCCGAAGCGCAAACCGCGTCTTTCGCCTGCGCGCGATGGGGCATGAGGAAGGTGCGATTGCGGGCCGCGATTTCGCGCGGTTCCTGATCACCGACGGGCAGGGCATGGTTCGCTTCGAGCGCGAAGGTCAGGCGGGCACGCCGCTCCGCGTCGTGCAGATTCCCTTTATCGAAGGCGATGATGCCCCGCTGCTCGTCGCGCTTCTCGATGAGGAGGAAGCCGCCGGCCCCGCGATCGGGGTGGGCGCGTCTGCCCATATCCGCAGCCTCGTCTCGCTGATGCCATTTGGGATCGCGCTCATCGACCGCGAGGGGCGGTTCCTGCAGATGAACGACGCGTTTGTGCGCGCTGCCGATGTCGATCCCGCCGCTCCGCCGCTCTATCCGGGCGATCTGGTGGTGCGCGAGGACAAGGCAGCGGTGGCCGATGCCGTGCGCCGCTTCGCGGGCGGCGCAACCCACAGCACCGATATGGCGGTGCGGCTGCGCGATCGGCCCGATGAACCCGTCGCCCTTTCCATCGCGGGCGCGCGGGGGCTCGGCGAGGCGGCGGTGTTGCTCAGCCTGAAGGACAATAGCGAGGAAAGCCGCCTGAAGCGCGAAGTGGCACAAGCCACCAAGATGCAGGCGGTTGGCCAGCTCGCGGGCGGCGTCGCGCATGATTTCAACAACATCCTCACCGCCATCATCGGCCACTGCGACCTGATGCTGATGCGCCATTCGCCGGGTGACAGCGATTATGACGACATCCAGCAGATCCGCGCCAATTCGAACCGTGCCGCCAGCCTGACCCGGCAATTGCTCGCCTTTTCCCGCCAGCAGACGCTTCGCCCGCAAATCCTGCAGCTGCCCGATGTGATTTCTGAAGTCACCAATCTGCTCAAGCGCTTACTGGGTGAAACGGTGACGCTCACGGTCTCCCACGGCCGCAATCTGGGGCCGGTGCGCGCCGATCCGGGGCAGCTCGAACAGGTGGTGATGAACCTCGCGGTCAATGCCCGCGATGCGATGCTCGGCAAGAACGGGCAGGGCGGTGGCACGCTGACGATCCAGACGCTGACCGTCACCGCCGCTGATGTGCGCGCGATGGACTCCGAAATCCTGCCCGTCGCTGATTACACCGCGCTGAAAATCTCCGACACCGGCACCGGCATTCCGCCCGAAATCCTGCCCAAGATCTTTGAGCCGTTTTTCACCACCAAGGAAGTCGGCAAGGGCACCGGGCTCGGGTTGTCCACCGTCTACGGCATCGTCAAGCAATCGGGCGGCTACATCTTTGCCGATTCCAAACCGGGCAAGGGCACGGTGTTCACCATCTACCTGCCGGTTCACACCGCCAGCGCCCCCGCCAAGACCGTCGCTGCCCCGCCCAAGGCGAAACCCGGCGAGCTATGGGGCAGCGGCACGATCCTGCTGGTCGAGGACGAGGATATGGTCCGCGCCGTGGCCGAACGCGCACTGACGCGGCAGGGCTATACCGTGTTAACCGCCGAGCATGGCGAAGCGGCGTTGGATTTGCTGGAAGAGCACCCGCGCCCCGATCTGCTGATTTCCGATGTGATGATGCCGATCATGGACGGCCCCACGATGGTGCGCCGCGCGCGGGAACGTTACCCCGATCTGCCGATCCTGTTCATGTCAGGCTATGCCGAGGAGCAATTGCGCAAGTCGATTGACCTCGACAATGTCGCCTTCCTTGCCAAGCCATTTTCCGTCCAGCAGCTGGCTGAGGCCGCGCGCGATGTGCTCGCGGCGAAATGACGCTTGGCGCGGCGGCTCAACTAGGCTCTAAGCACGCGTCATGCCGATAAACGCCATCCTTGTCGTTGAAGACGAACCGCTCATCGCGATGATGATCGAGGATTTCCTAGATATACTGGGTAAACGGATGATTGGCCCAGTCGATTGCGTTGCCGACGGTCTGGCGGCCATCGCCCGGGGCGGCATCGATGCGGCGATCCTCGACGTCAATCTGCGCGATGGCGAGACGAGCGATGCAATTGCCGATGCGCTGACGGCGGCGGACATTCCGTTTGTTTTCGCCAGCGGTGGCAGCGGCAATGGCATTGCCGATCGATTTCAGAATCGCCCTGTGTTGCCCAAGCCCTTTACGATGGACGGGGTGGAACAGGCACTTGCTGCGCTGGGGTGACCGACTAGAGCGTACCGAGAAATCTACCGTTCGCCCTGAGCGAAGTCGAAGCCTGCCCTGAGCGACTGCCGGAGGCAGGCAGTCGACGGGGGCACGCGCATCGCCTGGGCTTCGACTTTGCTCAGCCCGAACGGAGGTAATTTTAATCGACCTGGAATCGCGACGTCCTAAGCCGTCCGTTCCTGCACCGCCGCTGCATCCTCGGCAAGCGACGCCTGCGGGGCGACGGCTTCCCACGGAAACACAAACCAGTCCTTGGTCACCGCCCGGTCGATCGTCTCTGCGTGATACTCCACGCGCTGCGCTGAGCGGATATTGTCGATCAGCGTCGCAAAGCGGATGCTGCCCGCCGCAGCGCCCTGCGCCGCCAGGATTTCGCGCAGCCGGCCGATCGTGCCGCCAGTGTCGTTGATATCGTCGACGAACAACAGCCGGTCGCCGTTCCGGGTCCGCGCCGCCAGCCGGGCGAGCGCACCATCGGCAAATTCCTCGACCTGGCTCGAATAATCGACCGACAGCATCGGCAGCCCGCAAGCGTGGCTCAGGAAGGTCGCGGGCACCAGCCCGCCACGGCCAATGCCGATCAGATAGGATGGCTCCCACGCTTCTTCGCCGATGCGCGCGGCCAGCGTCATCACATGGTCGACGAAGCGATCATGCGGGATCGGGGTGAAGATCGGCATTACTGTGCCTCCGCATAACGATCGAGCTTGGCCAGATGCGCCGCCACCGCATCATGCGGTAAAAACGATCCGAGGAAACTGTTCCGGGCCAAGGCGACAAGGTCAGACCGCGACAGGGCTCGCGCCGTCGCTGCCGCACGGTAGTTATCGGCGACATACCCGCCGAAATAGGCCGGATCGTCCGAATTGATCGTGGCGCGAAGCCCCGCGCGCAGCATCGCATCGATCGGGTGGGCCGCCATATCGGGCACGACGCAAAGCTTGAGGTTGGAAAGCGGACACACCGTCAGCGTCATGCCTGTCCGCGCCAGGCGAGCCGTCAGCACCGGGTCCTCCAGCGCGCGGTTGCCGTGATCGAGCCGATCGATGTTCAGCATATCGAGCGCCTGCCAGACGTAATCGGGCGGACCTTCCTCGCCGGCATGGGCGACGCGTTTCAGCCCCATGGCCCCGGCAGCGGCGAAAACGCGCGAGAATTTCTCCGGCGGGTGTCCGACTTCGGACGAATCGAGGCCCACTCCGACGATCCGATCGAGCCAGGGATCGGCAGCTTTCAGCGTTGCAAAAGCCGCATCTTCATCCAGGTGACGCAGGAAACACAGGATCAGTTTGGCGGTCATCCCGTGTTTCGCCTCTGCAGCGGCCATGCCCGCCAGCAATCCATCGGCGACGACCTGAAACGGAATATTGCGATCGGTATGCGTCTGCGGATCGAAGAAAATCTCGGCATGAACCACGCCTTCCGCCGCCGCGCGATCGAAATAGGCAAGCGCGAGATCGTGGAAATCCTGCTCGGTGCGCAGCACATCCGCGCCGGCATAATAGATATCGAGGAAATCCTGCAGCCGCGAAAAGTCATAGGCCGCGCGTACCTGCTCCACCGTGGCGAAGGGGATTGTCACCCGGTTGCGCCGGGCAAGCTCGACCATCATCTCGGGTTCAAGGCTCCCCTCGATATGCAGATGGAGTTCGGCTTTGGGCAGGCCATTAATGAAATGGTCGAGATCGGTCATGAGCCCACAATCGCCAATGCGGGGCTCGCGGGCAAGCGCGGATATGATCGCTTGGTAATACGCCGGACAGCGCCTCACAAAAATGTGATGTTCCCCTCTTGTTCGTATAGAACATTTCCGGTACATGCTACGCAACGCATTGCCCATCCGGCATGTTCGGTCTAGCGACGGAGGCTAACAATGGCAGCTCAATTGAAGGTCATCGACAGCAAAATGGCGGCATCCACGGACAAGGCAGCAGCCGAGCGGGCAAAGGCGCTCGATGCAGCTCTCGCACAGATCGATCGTGCCTTTGGCAAGGGATCGGCGATGAAGCTCGGCTCGAAGGAGACGATGCAGGTTGAGGCGATTTCGACCGGGTCGCTCGGTCTCGATATCGCCCTTGGCGTGGGCGGTTTGCCGCGCGGCCGGGTAATCGAGATTTATGGCCCGGAAAGCTCGGGCAAAACCACGCTGGCGCTCCACGTCATTGCCGAGGCGCAGAAAAATGGCGGCACTGCCGCGTTCGTCGATGCCGAACATGCGCTCGACCCCGTTTATGCCAAGAAACTGGGCGTCAATATCGATGAACTGATCGTCTCGCAGCCCGATACGGGTGAGCAGGCGCTCGAAATCGTCGACACTTTGGTACGCTCGAACGCGATCGACGTGCTGGTGGTCG
>CAZWAL010000132.1:0-7721 GCA_964631905.1 uncultured Stakelama sp. | reverse complement strand
GGGCAAAAACTTTTGACGCCGCTGCATCCACCGATGCGGCGGCGTCGTAGTTTCTAGCGTCCTTTATGCACATGAAGGGCTGGAGCTGCTGTCCCTCCAAAGCAGGGCTCCCGGGGCCTGCTGTCGCCCCTCGGCGGCAGGCCCCATTTTCCTTGCATCGCGGTGCGCCCCTTGCGTCATTCCCCAGCGACATGATTCGAAACGGCTTTGCTTTACCGCGCGGTGGCGGTATCGGCGGCTAGCGAAGCGCCCAGGAGACCCGAGATGAAAGCCCCGCGAAACCGAGCTGTGCGCAGTGCGGTTCACCGCCATGATCACCTCAGCAAGCAAGGCCTGCTCGAACGCGCCTTTACCTTTGCGTTTCGCGGGCTTGTTTATGCCCAAATCTGGGAAGACCCCGAAGTCGACCTTGAGGCATTGGCGGTTACCCCGGATTGCCATATCGTCCAGATCGCGTCTGGCGGCTGCAATGTGTTGAGCTATCTGACCGCGAACCCGCGGGCGATTACCGCGGTTGATCTCAACACCGCACACATCGCCCTCAACAAGCTGAAGCTGATCGCGGCACGTGAACTGCCCGATTACGCGGCGTTCCACCGCTTCTTCGCGCGTGCCAATTCCAAGGAAAACATTGCCGCCTATAAACGCTATGTCCGTCCGCATCTCGACGAGCCTACCCGGCGCTATTGGGAAGGCCGGGACATGATTGGCCGGCGGCGGATCGGCGGCTTTGCCAAGGGCGTGTACAAGCGCGGGCTGCTCGGCAATTTCATCGGCGCCGCGCATTTCATCGCCAAGCTGAACGGCGTCGACCCCAAGGTGATGCTTGCCGCCAATTCGATGCAGGAACAGCGCGAGATTTTCGACCGCGACATCGCGCCTGTTTTCGACAAGGGGTTCATCCGCTGGTTGACCGATCAGCCGGCATCGTTGTTCGGGCTGGGCATTCCACCGTCGCAATATGAAGCGCTCGCCGGCGACAACAAGATGGCCGTGGTGCTGCGCGAGCGGCTGGAAAAGCTGGCCTGCGATTTTGACCTAAAGGACAATTATTTCGCAATGCAGGCCTTTGGCCGCGGCTATGGCGATGGCCCGACCGCGTCGCTGCCGCCCTATCTGCAGGAAGCAAATTATGCCGATATCGTCGCGCGCGTCGACCGGGTCGAGGTGCGCCACGCCAATTTCGCCGAATATCTGCGCGAAATGCCCGATGCATCGCTCGATCGCTATGTTCTGCTTGATGCGCAGGACTGGATGACCGACGAGATCCTGACCAATCTTTGGGCCGAGATAACCCGGACCGCCAAACCGAATGCACGCGTGCTGTTCCGCACTGCCGGCATCGAGACGATCCTGCCCGGCCGCGTGCCCGATGCGATCCTGTCACGCTGGAAATATTGGGCCGAAGAGTCGCTCGATTACACCAAGCGCGACCGCTCATCGATTTACGGCGGCGTCCATCTGTATGTGCTGGGGGAAGCCGCCTGAGCGACACGAGCCATGCGGGGCACATGGATGCGATCTACCGGACGCAGCGCCATTTCTACGATCTGACCCGCAAATATTATCTGCTTGGCCGTGATCGGCTGATCCGCGACCTTGCGCCGCCCCCCGGCGGCAGCGTGATCGAGATCGGCTGCGGCACCGGTCGCAACCTGATCGCCGCCGCGCGCGCCTGGCCCGATGCGCGCTATTTCGGCATCGATATCTCCGAAGCGATGCTCGAAACCGCACGCGCCAAGGTGGCTGCTGCCGGCCTGTCCGACCGAATCACACTGGCGCAGGGCGATGCGACCGCGTTCGATGCGCAAAGCCTGTTCGGCGTCGCGTCGTTCGACCGGGTATTTCAGAGCTATACGCTGTCGATGATCCCCGACTGGCAGGGGGCACTGCGTGAGGGTGCAGGCAAGCTCGCGCCGGACGGGCGGCTCGATATCGTCGATTTCGGCCAGCAGGAGCAGTTGCCGGGCGCTTTCAGACGGCTGTTGTTCGGGTGGCTCGCCCAGTTCGACGTCGAGCCACGCCGCGCGCTGCCCGATGTGCTGGGTGAGGTTGCACGTGCGCACGGCCTCACCGATCAGTTCACCCCGCTCTATCGCGGCTATGCCTGGGCAGGGCGGCTTTCCGCCAACAAACGCTGACGATGTTGACCCCGTCGCTTCCCCGCCTGCTCGGTTTTGCCGGGCTGCTGCCGCAACTGGCGGCGGGTTATGTGCTGCTGGAGAACAACCCCGACTGGCGCTTTACTGCACTCGCCATGGCTTATGCCTATGCGGCGCTGATCTTCAGCTTTCTGGGCGGGCTGTGGTGGGGCCTCGCCGCTGCCGCAGGCGAACGCGCGCCGAAATGGCTTTGGGTCGCCGCTGTCGTTCCCTCGCTGGCTGCCCTTGCCAGCGCCTGGCCCTGGGCGACCGGTGGCACCTGGCCGGGGCCCTCGATGGTCATGCTCGGCCTGGGCTTGATCGGGTCGCTGGTGGTCGATTGGCGGCTGCAGAAAAGGGGCCTCGCACCTGAATGGTGGCTGCGCTTACGCGTGCCGTTGTCGCTCGGGTTGGGCGGCATCACGCTGGCTATCGGGCTGGCATAGCGGCGCTATGGCGGACGACGACTGCCATTAATGGATCTGTCCGCTTCGCGATCGCGCCCCGAAGATAAGTCATTTCAACGACAATCGAATCGCCTTACGCTTCGGTGGTTCATCGATTCGGGGGCAATGATGACCAAGACTTTGCATCGGTTGGCAACGATGATCGCGGCGATCCTTTTGCCGTCGACAACCGCGCAGGCGGAATGGCTCGAGGCAAGCCACAAGCGCTTCGTGGTCTATGCTGACATGTCGCCCAAAGCGCTGAATGCGTTCGCCAGCGATCTGGAGCGTTTTGACAGCGCCATGCGATTTCTGTTCCCCAACCCGCGGGACGAGATTGACAGCGCCAATCGTGTCATCATCTTTGTCGTCAACAATGAAGACGCGGTTCAGGCGTTGATCTCAACCGAAAATGCTGCCGGATTTTATCGGCCGTCCGCGTCCGGATCGATCATCGTCACGCCGCGCAGCACATCGTCGGAAGTCAAGGAATTCAACAGCAAACTCGTTCTGTTTCATGAATATGCGCACCACGTCACGCTAAGCAACAGCAACAATTATTACCCCAGCTGGGTGACCGAAGGACTGGCCGAGTTTTTCGCGACGACATCGATAAAGAGCGACGGAACGATTGCCATCGGCCTTCCCAATAACGCGCGCGCCTATTCGCTGCAGGTCAGCAATCCAATTTCGGCCGAAACATTGCTGAACAGCGACACACGTGTTTTCGACGAAGAACAGGTGGCGCAGAAATATGCCCGCGGGTGGCTGCTGACCCATTATCTGATGCTCGGCAAAACCCGGCCCGGCCAACTCGGTGCATATATCAAGCTCGTCAACAGCGGCACACCCAGTCTTGACGCGGCCCGCAAGATTTTCGGCGATCTCGATAAGCTGGACCGGGAACTGAACGCCTATCGCAGCCGCAGCATCCTGATGGGGGCGGCGATCCCACCGGAAAAACTGCCGACCGGGGTGGTGACAATTCGCCCGCTCGATGCCGGGGAGGCGGCGATGATGCCGTTTCATATCCAGTCTGCAGTGGGTGTCGACGCCAAGTCCGCAGCGTTGCTTGCTGCCAAAGCACGTCCGATCGCGAGTGCTTATGCGACAAACAGCTGGGCGCAGCGTGCGCTTGCGGAAATCGAATATGATGCCGGCAATGATGATGCGGCGATGGCGGCTGCCGATCGCGCACTTGCCGCCGATCCCAAGAATATGATGGCCCTGATCTACAAGGGGCAGGTGGCGATGCGGCGAGCGGCAACGGCGAAGTCGACTGATCCTGCGGTTTGGCGCGAGGCACGGCGCTGGTTTTTGAAAGCCAACGCGATCGACCCGAACTTTGCGTTGCCGTTCGTGCTATACCATGCGTCGTTTGCCCGCGCGGGTGAGGCACCCAATGCCAGCGCGATTGAGGGGCTGGTCCGCGCGATGGACCTTGTTCCGCAAGATACCGGGCTTCGGTTCAATGTAGGGCTTCAATTGCTGTCGCAGGGCGATCGCATCGGTGCTCGCCGAGCGCTCGCACCGGTCGCGTCGAACCCGCATGGCGGGCGTGCAAATCGCGCGTCGGCGATGCTGAAGTTGCTCGATTCGGGGGCAGCGACCGAAGCGGTTCTTGCTGCCGCCAACCCGCCAAAGGCAGATACCCCACCCGCCAAGCAATAGCGTTACAGCGCTGCCATTTTGCCCAAACCACGTGCCGCAAGCGCGGGAGCGAGCGCGCGGGCACGGTCGTCCAGTAACGTGAACACCGCCGTGCCGGTGCCGGCTTCGGTCGGCCAATCCTGGCCTTGAGTCAGATAAGCGACCCGACGCGCGATGCCGGCGCTGCCATCGACAAAGCTGATCGGCCGACCAGCGGCGGCGGCGAGATCATCGGCGACCAGCGGAAAATGCGTGCAGGCGAGCACGACCGTGTCGATCGCTGCGCCGCCCGGCTGATTGAACAGGCCCTCCAGCGCCGCGGCGAACCTTGCCGGATCTACCGCCTCCCCGCGCAGCCGCGCCTCCGCTGCCTCGACCAGATCGGCCGACCCGTGGCGGATCACGGTGCAATCGGCGGCAAAACGCGCAGCGAGATCATCGACATAAGGCTGGCGCACTGTCGCTTCAGTGCCGAGCACCCCGATCGCGCGCGAGCGGCTGACCAGCGCGGCGGGCTTGATCGCCGGAACGGTGCCGACGATTGGCAGGTCCAGCGCGCTGCGCACCGCCGCCAGCGCGATCGTGGAGGCAGTATTGCACGCAATCACGATCAGCCGGGGGTGGTATCGTTCGGCCAGCCGCCCGAGCAGGGCAGGCACGCGTGCTGCAATCTCTGCCTCGGTGCGCGTGCCATAGGGGAAACCGGCCGAATCGGCAGCGTAAACGATCGGCGCGATCGGCAGCAGAATTCGGGTCGCAGCGAGAACAGACAGCCCGCCGATGCCGGAATCAAAGAACAGGAGGGGGCGATCGTCCATTCGCCACCGCTTAGCGCGCGGTTCGGGCTTGGCAACCACCATGCCCTATCGAGATCATTGCACCCTGCGCGCGCTCGGCTATCTTGTTGGTTCATTGGGGGGCATGAGCTTTGGCAACCGAGTATCTTTGGGCAGCACCGGCGGGCGCGCTCGTGCTTGGCTATCTGCTCGGATCGATTCCGTTCGGCGTGCTGCTGACGCGGGCTGCAGGCGCAGGAGATCTGCGTCAGATCGGTTCGGGCAATATCGGCGCAACCAACGTATTGCGGACCGGCCGCAAGGGGCTGGCAGCAGCGACGTTGCTGCTCGATGCCGCGAAGGGGGCGCTGGCCGTTCTGCTGAGCGAATATCTGTTCCCTGGCCACGGCGTAGTGGCCGCAGCCGGCGCGTTTCTGGGGCACCTCTACCCCGTGTGGCTGAACTTCAAGGGCGGTAAGGGCGTCGCCACGCTGATGGGCATCGTGCTCGCGCTGCACTGGCCGAGCGCGATCGTCTATGCGGTGGTCTGGCTGGGGCTGCTCGGGACGTTGCGGATCTCCTCGGTCGCCGGGATGCTCGCAGCCATCAGCGCGCCGGTGAGTGGCGCTTATTTCGGCCAGTTCGACATCGTGCTGCTGCTGCTGGCGCTTGGCCTGCTGGTACTGTGGAAGCACCGCGAGAATATCGACCGGCTGATGAGCGGTACCGAGCCGCGAATCGGGTCGAAGAGTGGCTGATCATGGCGGGGACGGTGAGGCGCAGGCGGATCGGCTTCGGCTGATCCGGTCGGCGAATATCGGCCCCGTCACCTATGCCCAGCTGATCGCCCGCTTCGGCACCGCGGCGGCCGCGATCGAAGCGATCCCGATGCTCGCCGCGCGCGGCGGCGGTCGCGCACCGGTGCTTGCCGATCCCCGGACGATTGCCCGCGAAATGGCGACGACCGCACGGCTTGGCGGACATTATTTGTTCAGCGACGATACCGATTATCCGCCCTTGCTGGCCGAGCTCGAATCCGCCCCGCCCGCGCTGATTCTGCGTGGCAATGCCATGTTGTTGCAACGCACGAGCGTGGCGATGGTCGGCGCGCGCAATGCCTCGGCTGCCGCGTGCCGCTTCGCCCGCCAGCTGGGGCATGATCTGGCCGATGCCGGGCTTGCGGTGGTCTCCGGCCTGGCGCGGGGGATCGATACCGCCGCACATATTGGTGCGCTGGGGGCAGATAGCAGCGACGGTGGCACGATTGCCGTCATTGCGTGCGGGATCGATATCGTCTTTCCGCCTGAAAATGCCGAACTGCAGGAGCGCATCGCGCGCGACGCCCTGTTGATCACCGAGCATCCCCCCGGCACCGAGCCGCTCGCGCGCCATTTTCCACAGCGCAACCGGATCATCGCCGGGCTCTCGCTCGGCACAGTCGTGGTGGAGGCGGCGCCCAAATCGGGTTCGCTCATCACCGCGCGGCTGGCCGGCGAGGCGGGGCGCGAAGTGATGGCCGTACCCGGCAGCCCCATCGATCCCCGCGCGCAAGGCTGCAACGGGCTGATCCGCGACGGCGCGACATTGGTACAAAATGCCGCCGACATCATCGAGCAGATCCGCCCGATCGATGCCCGCATGGTGCGCGCGCCTGCCAGTCCATTCGGTGCCGCGCCGCCCGACGATGCGAGCGATGCCGATCGCCGCGCGATCATCGCGTTGCTGGGCATGGTCGCGGTGTCAGTGGATGAACTGATCCGCCAATCGGGCATCGCGCCTGCGGTGGTGCAGACGGTGCTGCTCGAACTTGAGCTGGCCGGACGGCTCGAGCGACATGCAGGCGGACGGGTGAGTTTGAGCGGCTAGCGCCCCGCTTCATCCTCGACCAGCGCCGCGATTGGCGCGGCGGTTTCACGCGGCGCTGCGGGATGGCCCGTCGCGGTCGCAGACAGATCGACCACGCACATCGCGCCATAAGTCGCATGCGGCCCGCAGGCGACCCCGGCAAAGCGGTATTGCCCTGAAAACACCAGTAACCGGTGGCCGCGCCGGGCGACGCCATCATCAACGATCAGTTGTCGCACGACGCTGCGCGGATCGGGCGGGCCATAGGTGATGACTTCGGCCACATAGGCACCGCCGCCGTGGCGCAGCATCCGCGCGCTGGGGTTCAGCCCGCCCGCGCTGATATGCCCCACCTGCCCGCTTCTGCCCTGATCGGCGACGAGATCGCCCGCGCCCTTGCTGAGCAAACCGGTTTCACCGAGCGGCGGCAACGGGCTCTGGCGATCGAGAAAGGCTATCGCCTCCTCCACCGCGGCTGCGCCCTCTTTGGTCATGATTCCTTCAGGCGTTTCGCGCGAATAGGCGACCAACCCGTCGAAGCCGTTGCGATACTCGCGCAGATCATCGGCATAGCCCTGCGGATCGGCGCGGGCGCGGTTAAGTTCGGCGAGCACATCGGCTTCCAGCCGGGGATCGATGTAAAGGTCTGCGGGCGCCAAAGAGAACATCGCGAACGCCATCCAGCCGATCACCATCGTCATCCCCCCACACCAACGCACCCGAGCCGAAAACCTGGCCCCGATCCGTCAACAATCTCCTAACGCCGCGTCCCATTCAATCTGCTGGTGATTGTCAGGCAGGCGTCAGGCCGTATATCGGCAACGGCTTGACGCCGGGCGTTCTCCGCCGCCACCCTCGCGCGT
>CAZWAL010000131.1:0-7937 GCA_964631905.1 uncultured Stakelama sp. | reverse complement strand
TCAGCGTGCCGCCCAGATCGGACAGCTTGATCGGCAGGATCGCGCCCGGCGTGGGCGCGGCAAAGGCAACGCGCGCCTTGCCGGTGCCGTTGTGGGTGAACACGGTGGTGAACAGGCTCTCCCCCGTCACCAGCCGCTTCCCCGCGCCCAGCAGCTTGCCCATGAACCCGCCACCCGCATCGCCACTGCCATCGCCGAACACCGTCGTCATGCCGATCGACGCGTCCTTCCAGACGAATGCGCCTGCTTCCGCGACCGCGCTCTCGCCCGGGTCGAGTTCGATCTCGACAAACTGAAGCTCCTGACCCTTGATCTCGAAATCGATATCGTCGGCAATGCCGGCGCTGCGGCTGTGCTGCCAGGGGCTCTGCGTCATCGGGAAGTCCTCCATTATTGGCTGCAGTGATTATAGCCGGGCAGGGGAGATTCGCCACCAGGACAAATAGGTGGGGTGGCAGGCAGTGCGGTGACGCGGGGTGCGAACTCATGTCCTGTTCCGCCCCAGTTGCGGACATTCGGGTTCCGAAACCCATTGCGTACATGCGCAAATAACAGCGGACAGTCGTTGCGAATTGGGCAGCCTCATTTATGCTGATCCCATGAAACCTTTTCTGTTCTTCAACATTTTGGGCGCTGCGATCGCATTGTGGGGATGTGATCCCCAGCCAGCACGCCAGACAGAGGCAAAAGTCATCGATTCGGACGGGAGCACCGACACTGGGGAGTTGTTTGCCCTAACGCCCGAAGCCCGTCGCGCCCTTGAGGTCAGGGCAAAAGCGGGTGATGGTGCGGCCGCATACCGAATTTCTCAGCATTACGGCATGGGCGGAGGAGACAGCGGGCTTTCTTCGGATCCCATGAACAGCGCTGAAGAGACTCGGTGGCTGAAGCAAGCTGCGGGGGCAGGGTTTGAGCTTGCCAAATTCGAGTTGGCAGTGAAGTTAGGGCGCGAAGACTGCGCGGCTGCGCGTAGAATGCTGGCCGATCTTGTCGAAACCGGTTCGGATGCGTCATTGCGAAAATCGGCGCAGGAATGGCTGAATGGCGAGTATCTTTGCGGCTAACTTTTCGCCTGCTTACCACCACTTCCGGACATTCGCGGCGGGTCGTTAAAAGCCGGCCTCCCCCTAAAACAGCCCCTCGATCCGCCCCGCATCATCGAACCCGATCGCTTCGGCGGCGGGCACGCGCGGCAGGCCGGGCATTGTCATGATCTCCCCGCATACCGCCACCACAAAGCCCGCTCCCGCCGCCAGCCGGACTTCGCGGATATGGACGGTGTGGCCGGTCGGCGCGCCGAGCGCGGTGGGATCGGTGGAAAAGCTGTACTGCGTCTTGGCGATGCACACGGGCAGATGCCCGAATCCCGCCGCTTCGAACCGCGCAAGCTGCGCGACGATCGCCGGTTCAGCATCGACGCTGCCCGCGCGGTAGAGCTGGGTCGCGACCGTCTTGATCTTGTCGAGCAGCGGCAGGCCATCGTCATAAAGCGGCGCGAATTGCGCTGAGCCGCTTTCCGCAAGCGCGGCGACGGCATCGGCAAGCTGGGTCGCGCCCGCGCCGCCCTCGGCCCAGTGGCGGCACAGGATCGCCTGCACGCCGTGCGCGGCGGCGATATCGCGCAGTGCCTGAACTTCCGCCTCGCTGTCGGTGCCGAAATGGTTGATCGCCACTACCGCAGGCACGCCGAACTGCCGGACATTTTCGATATGCCGCACCAGATTGGCCGCCCCGCGATTGACCGCGTCCACATCCTCGCGCGCCAGATCGGCCTTGGCGACGCCGCCATTCATCTTCAGCGCGCGTACCGTGGCGACGATGACGGCGGCAGCAGGGGTCAGCCCGGCCTGACGGCATTTGATGTCGAAGAATTTCTCCGCGCCCAGATCAGCCCCAAACCCCGCTTCGGTGACGACATAATCGGCCAGCCCCAGCGCGGCGCGCGTCGCGATCACCGAATTGCAGCCATGCGCGATATTGGCAAACGGGCCGCCGTGAATGAAGGCCGGGTTGCCGCCCAATGTCTGCACCAGATTGGGCTTGATCGCGTCTGCCAGCAGCACCGCCATTGCGCCGTCCGCCTTCAGGTCATGCGCGGTCACCGGCGTCCGGTCGCGGGTGTAGCCTACCACGATCCGCGCGAGCCGAGCGCGCAGATCGGCGGGGTCGCGCGCGAGGCAGAGGATCGCCATCACTTCGGATGCAACAGTGATGTCGAAGCCTGATTCGCGCGGATATCCGTTGCCGGTGCCGCCCAGCGACTGCACGATCTGGCGCAGCGCGCGATCATTCATGTCGATCACCCGCCGCCACACCACGCGGCGCACATCGATGCCCAGCGCATTGCCCCAATGGATGTGATTATCGAGCATCGCTGCGAGCAGATTGTGCGCCGCGGTGATCGCGTGGAAATCACCCGTGAAATGCAGGTTGATGTCCTCCATCGGCACCACTTGGGCATGGCCGCCGCCGGTCGCGCCGCCCTTTTGCCCGAAGCACGGCCCGAGCGATGGCTCGCGCAGGCACAGCATCGTCCTTCGCCCGGTCAGGTTCAGCGCATCGGCGAGGCCGACCGAGGTGGTCGTCTTGCCTTCTCCCGCCGGCGTGGGACTGATTGCGGTGACGAGGATCAGATGCCCGGTCTTGCCGTCGCGCTGGGGCAGGGCGGCTGGGTCGACCTTTGCCTTGTGGCGGCCATAGGGTTCGATTGCGTCGTCGGGGATACCGGCCTTCGCGGCAATCGCGGCGATCGGCTGGAGCGGATAGTCGCGGGCGATTTCGATGTCGGTTTGCATGGGGGGCTTTAAATCATCGGTTCCCGTTCGTGTCGAGCGAAGTCGAGACACCCTGCGCAGCGCCTGCGGCACGTCCCTCGACGATGCTCGAGACAAACGGGGGAAAGGGCGCGTGCGCCCGATACCCCGGTAGCGTTGCCAGCCACCGCCGCACCCGGCTATGCGGCGAGCCATGAGCCAGCCCGATACCATCGTTCCGGATAGCGAGTTGCGCGGCCTGCTCGGCTGGCTGCCCGCATCGGCGCGCCCGTTCGCGTCGCTGGCGCGGTTCGATCGGCCGATCGGCTGGTGGCTGTTGTTCTGGCCGGGGGCGTGGGGCGTTGCGCTGGCGGGCGGGGCGATCGAGCGCTGGGATTTGCTGCTCTGGTTGCTACTCGGCGCGATCGCGATGCGCGGGGCGGGGTGCGTGTATAACGATATCGTCGACCGCGATCTCGACGCGCAGGTCGAGCGTACTCGGCACCGGCCGCTGGCGAGCGGTACGGTGTCGCTGCGCGCGGCGTGGGTCTGGCTGGTGATGCTGTGCTTGATCGGGTTGGTCGTGTTGCTCCAGCTGCAGGTCCCCGCTGCCATCATCGCCTTGCTGAGTCTCGCGCCGGTCGCCGCCTATCCCTTCATGAAACGGATCACATGGTGGCCGCAGGCATGGCTGGGCATCGTCTTTTCCTGGGCGGCGCTGGTCGGCTGGGTCGAGGTTTGGGGCGCGCTGACACTGGCGGGCGTACTGCTGTATGCCGGGTCGATCGCCTGGGTGATCGGCTACGACACCATCTATTCGCTGCAGGACCGTGAGGATGACGCGATGGTTGGCATCCGATCGTCGGCGCGGGCGATGGGCGCTCACGTGCGCAGCGGCGTCGCCGGGTTTTATGCGCTGGCGTTAGGCCTGTGGTCGGCAGCGATCTGGGCGGTGCGGCCCGATTGGCTCGCGCTGGTCGCGCTGCTGCCGGTTGCCTGCCATCTCGGCTGGCAAGTGCTGACGCTGGTGCCCGATGACGGCGATAACGCGCTCGCGCGCTTTCGTTCGAACCGCACGGCGGGGCTGTTGATGGCCGCCGCGTGCCTCGTTGTGGGGACGGCCACGGGTTTATAATCGGCAGGTGGTTCAAATTACGCCGGATGCCGCCTAAGTCGGGGTGATGCACACACCTGACCATGCCTGTGAGCGGGCACATGATATCGTTGCCCGCGCAATTGCCGCCGGGGCCGACGCCGCCGATGCCGTTTTTGCCGCCGATACGTCGCTTGACGTCTCCGTCCGGCTCGGTGCGCTGGAAGATGTCGGTCGGTCCGAAGGGGCGGAGCTTGGGCTGCGGGTGTTCGTCGGTCGCCGCAATGCGAGCGTATCGACATCCGATCTGTCGGTGGCCGCGCTCGATACGCTGGTCGAACGCGCAATCGCGATGGCGTGTGAGGCACCCGAGGATGACTGGGCAGGCCTCGCCCCCGCCGACCGCCTGCTACGCGGCAAACCGCCGCACCTCAACCTCGATGACGGGGTCGAGGTGTCACCCGAAGCGCTGAAGGAACGCGCGCTCGCCGCAGAGGATGCCGCCCGCGCGGTACCCGGCGTGTCGAACAGCGAAGGCGGCAGCGCCAGCGCCGCGCGTTCGGTGATGGGCCTCGCGACCAGCCACGGCTTTGCGCACGGCTATGCAGTGTCGAGCCACGGGGTGTCGGCCAGCGTGCTGGCGGGCAGCGGCGGCGATATGCAGCGCGACTACGCCTATCATTCGGCGCGCCATCTCGATCGGCTGGAGGATGCAGCGCTGGTCGGCACCAAGGCTGGCGAGCGCGCGGTACGGCGGATGAACCCGGGGCGGCTCGATAGCGGGCCAATGCCGGTGGTGTTCGATCCGCGCGTCGGCAACAGCCTGCTTGGCCATCTGATCGGCGCGATTGCCGGATCGTCCATCACCCGCAAGACCAGCTTTTTGCTCGATGCGCTCGGCACCGCCGTGTTCGCCAGCGGCGTCACGGTCCGCGACGATCCGCACCGCCCGCACGGGATGCGCTCCCGCCCGTTCGATGGTGAGGGACTGGCGGTGTCGCCATGCTGTTTAATCGATAACGGAGTCCTCGAGACCTGGCTGCTCGACAGCGCATCGGCGCGGCAATTGGGGCTGGAGCCGACCGGCCATGCCTCACGCGGTGTCGGCGGCGCCCCCGGCGTGTCGTCGAGCAACCTGCATATGGAACCCGGCCATGTGCCCCCCGCAACGCTGATCGGCGATATCAAGCGCGGCGTGTACATCACCGAACTGATCGGCATGGGCGTGAACGGCGTGACCGGCGATTACAGCCGGGGCGCATCGGGATTTCTGATCGAGGATGGCGAGGTGACGACGCCGGTTGCCGAATTCACCATTGCCGGTAACCTGCGCGATATGTTCATGGCGCTAACCCCGGCCAATGATTTGGAATTCCGATACGGCATCAACGTGCCGACCCTGTTGATTGACGGGATGACGGTGGCCAGTGGCTGACGCGTCGGCCGAAACGCTGGCCGATGCGGTCGCCGCGATTGCGGGGGAAGCGGGCCGGCTGGCCATGGCGCGCTGGAGCGATGATTTCAGCCGATGGGAAAAGTCGCCCGGCAACCCGGTGAGCGATATCGACCTGGAGGTGGACGAGCTGCTCCGCCGCCGCCTGTCCGCGCTCGATCCGGCGGCAGGCTGGTTGTCAGAGGAAACCGCCGACAATGCCGATCGGCTGGCGTGCGAGCGGCTGTGGGTGGTCGATCCGATTGACGGCACGCGCGATTATCTGCGCGGGCGGCCCGGCTGGGCGGTGTCCGTGGCATTGGTCGACCGGGGGTTGCCGGTGATCGGTGTGCTCGATGCCCCGGCGCGCGGTGAGGTATGGCGGGCGACGACGGGCAGCGGCGCGACCCGCAATGGCGTGCCAGTGCGGGCCGGGCGCTGCGCGATTTTTGCAGGCGCTCGCGTGCCGAGCGACACGCTGCCCAGCGCCGACAGCGATCTGGTGCTGGTGCCCAAGCCCAATTCGATCGCGCTGCGGATCGCGATGGTCGCCGCCGACGAAGCCGATCTCGTCGCGACGCTGCGCTGGGGTTTCGAGTGGGACATCGCCGCCGCCGCACTGATCGCGATGGAAGCGGGTGCGACCGTCACCGACGCCTTCGGCGCGCCACTCGCCTTCAATACGCCGAGCGCGCAGGCATTCGGCCTGCTGGCGACGGCACCGGGAATCCATGTTGATGCAGTGGCGCGGCTGGCGGACCGGGCGAAGGCGCTCGTCGGGACCCCAAGTTGAAGGCCGGGTAAGAGGAAGAGCGTGATGACTGAACCCGTCGTAAGTTGGGACGATATCCTCGAAGTCGGGCAGGGCGGCCCGGGCTGCGGCCTGCTCCACATCGACGGCAAACAGCCGCGCGGCAATTACCGCTATCTGCCGCCAGCGCTGGTGCATGACGGCAAGGTCTATGCCTCCACCTTCGTCTCGGGCGGGTTCATCATTTGCGTCGTCGATCCGGTCACGCTGGTGCGACAGGAACTGTCAAAGCGCATCCCCTATGCCCGGCTGAAATCAGTCGAGGATGGACGGATCACCTATTTCGATCACCACACCGGCGATAGCGAATGCGTGCTGGAGATCGTGCCGAAACTGGGCCTGCTCGCCCGCTTGACGGCGCGGCGGGGGAAGGGGTGAGAAGTCGATCCCTCGACCCAGCATGTCCGGCTTCGTTGGGTGTCATGCGCCCCTGATGTGCTTACTTCTCGCTGGACCTGGCTTGCTTACCGCGTTTAACCGGAAAGCATGAACCCGGATTTTCGCTTTCTCGTCACTGTGCGCTGTCCCGACCGCCAGGGCATTGTTGCGGCGCTGAGCAGCTTCCTAGCCGAACATAATTTCTCGATCGTCGAAGCGCACCAGCACGAAAGCGCAATTGATCGCATGTTTTTTATGCGGGTCGCCTTTACCGGTAGCGAGCCTTCTAGTCCTTCGCTCGACCGGGTCGCGTTGGCATTTCAGCCGCTGGCTGAGCGATTTGCCATGCAGGTGCAGTTTCGGGACCTGAGCGTTCGACCGCGTGTCGTGATCTTGGTATCGAAATTCGGCCATTGCCTGCAGGATCTTTTGCTCAGGCGGCAGGCTGGGCAGCTCGCCATCGATGTGCCGGCTGTCATTTCGAATCATGAGGACATGCGTTCGTTCACCGAATGGTGCGGCGTGCCCTATCATTATCTGCCGGTGTCAGCGACGAACCGGGCGACGCAAGAAGACCAAATTCGAGATCTCGTCCGTTTGCATGATGCGGATCTGGTCGTCCTGGCGCGCTATATGCAGGTGCTGTCGCCTGCACTCAGCACAGAATTTGAAGGGCGCTGCATCAACATTCATCATAGCTTTTTACCTGGCTTCAAAGGCGCAAAGCCGTACCATCAGGCCCATGCGAGTGGCGTGAAAATTATCGGTGCAACCGCACATTATGTAACATCGGACCTCGACGAAGGACCGATTATTGAACAGGAAACGCGGCGCGTCAGCCATACTCGCTCACCCGAAGAACTGGTAGAAATCGGTCAGGAGGTCGAACGATCGGTGTTAACGCGTGCCGTACGCTGGCATTTAGAGGGCCGGATTTTTGTGAGCGGGACACGGACGGTGGTGTTCGACTGAACGTCGGCAACTTTCACGCGACATCTATGCCGCATGCTCGAAAACTCCTCACCCCTCCGCCGCAATCCCCCGCAGCGCGCGCTCGAATGTGTCGGCGGGCTGGCCGCCCATGATGACATATTTGTCGTTGATGACGATGGCGGGCACCGCGCTGATGCCCGCGCCTTGCCAATGGCGCTCCGCGGCGCGCACCGCATCGGCATAACGATCGGACGCCAGTATCGCGCGCGCTTCATCCGGATCCAGCCCGACGTCGCTCGCCGCCGCGACCAGCGCGGCAGGATCGGACGGGTTGCCGCCTTCCGTAAAATACAGCGCGAACAACCGGTTCTTCAGCGCCGCCTGCTTGCCCTCGATCTGCGCCCAGTGGAGCAGCCGGTGCGCGTTGAACGTGTTGTAGATGCGGCTGTCCCCCGTCCCGTTAATCGTAAAGCCAAGCTCGGCGGCGCGCGCGCGGATGCCCGCACGGTTGCTCGCCGATTGTTCGGGCGTCGCGCC
>CAZWAL010000130.1:0-8207 GCA_964631905.1 uncultured Stakelama sp. | reverse complement strand
GCCGCAATTGCGAGTGCTTCGTTATCGTTAGCACTTGTGGTTTTGAGCCTTTTACGGGTTACTCAGCCCGGGCAAAAACAGCGCCTTTCAACACACGTCGATCCTAGTTCGGCCCCGTCAGAGACCCCGCTTTCGCGGGGCTTTTGGTGGAGCCGCCGGGTACTGCCCCCGGGTCCGCTGCGTCTATTCTACGCGGCAATTTATCGCCATAGCCGGGCGAACCCGGCACGTCCGATATAGGCATCGTGTTGAAAATGAAAAGGTCCGCCTTTCACTTGCCACAAAGTCGGTCCATAAGTGTCCAATCATGTTGACGCAGCGTTCCCGCTACGCGCTACGCGCGATGCTTTTTCTGGCCGAGGCCGCCAAGGGTTCCCCACCGATCCCGATGACGCGGATCGCCGCGGAAGCAAATGTGCCGCGCAAGTTCCTGGAGCTGATCCTCGCCGATCTGCGCGAAGCCGGCCTGCTCCACAGCCACCGCGGCAAGATGGGCGGTTATTGCCTCTCGCGCCCGACGCACCTGATCTCGCTCGGGGAAATCATCCGCGTGATCGAAGGGCCGCTGGCGCTCATCCCCTGCGTCAGCCGCACCGCCTATCGCAAATGCGCCGACTGCAAGAGCGAAGCCGATTGCGCGATCCGCCACGCCATGATGCGCGTGCGCGATGAAACCGCGCGGATCCTCGATGGCACCAGCCTGGCCGATGCCAATGCGCAGGATCTGGCGGCGGCCTGAGGGTTGCGGGTTGATTTGCGAGGGGCTGATCGATTGCCTCTCAACGTCGGCAGCCCTGCAACAGCAGGAAGCCTGCTTTTTCGCAGTGATAGAGCGATCGGCGCAAATGACCGGGAATGGTGGCTAGCTGCCGTTCCGATCGTCGGACTCGCTTGGTAGCGGAGCATAGACAGTGAGCCCACTTTCAACACAGCCGTGATCGGAAGCGAGCCTGTCGATGGCACCACATACTAGATTAAACGCCTCCCACAGTGGCGTGGCGAGATCATCCGGCAGCGGGGTTTCGTCCATCAAGTGAAACCCGACACTGTCGCGGAAGGCCGTGAGCGACTGCATGAGCATCGCGAATTCAGGTTTAGCGTCCATGCGCAGGCTATACAGCGGCCGCGTAGCGGCTGCTATTGGGGCGGAATTGGAATGGCAGCTTTATCCGTTTGCGTACGAACGCCCCCCCCCGCCGCTCAAATCAGATACACCACCACATAGCGCCCAACGAGGGCCAGCATCGCCACCCTGCTCCAGCGCGGGCCGCGAACGACCATTGCCGTGATGATCAGCGATACGAGCACGATCGTCAGCCCCAGTGCCAACGGCCGCGCAAGCAGGCCCGCGAGCGCCGGCACGCTGAGATACCAGCCCAGCTGGCACACCAGCAGCACCAGCATGACGCCGAGCACGATCCGCCTCACCCGGAAGAAATGATCGTCGAAGTCGGTCCGCTCCCCAATTGATTTCGGGAACACCAACGATGCCGCGAGATAATAGGCGCCGGCGAAGATCATCACCGCCATCAATGCCCGCCCGGAAACCTCGACGATGTCGCGGTTGATCCAGGCGGCCTGCCAGAAGGACAGCAGATCGAGCAGCACGAACGCGGCCAGCAGCGGAGTGAGCCAGCCGATCTTCACCGCAGCCCCCTGAACCAGTTTTGCCTCGATCGCCCGCGCCAGCCCGGCCAGCACTTCGGCAAGCGAGAGGCCGAGCAACAGCCCGAACAGCGCGAAGATGAACTCGAAATCGGACATGACGTCCGCCTATGCTGCCCCGGTCTTTTTCAGCTCATCCCTGATTTCGCGCAGCAGCGTGATGTCCGCCGGTTCGGCCGCAGGAGCCGCTTCGGGCTTTGGCACGATGCGGTTGGCTGCGCGCACGATCTGGAAGATGATGAAGGCGAGAATCAGGAAATTGATCGCGACCGTTACGAACGCGCCATAGCCGAGCAGCGGCACCCCCGCTGCCTTCAGCGCGGCATAATCGGTCGGCGAACCGACATATCCCGCGGGGATCGGCCCCAGCTGAATGAAATAGCGCGAAAAATCGAAGCCGCCGAAAATCGCGCTGACCACCGGCAGAATGATGTCATCGGTCAGCGACTTGGTGATCGTGCCGAACGCCGCACCGATGATGACGCCGACGGCCAGATCGAGCACGTTGCCGCGTGCGATGAAATCCCGAAACTCCTTGAACATCGCCTTCTCCATGCCAATGTGTGTTATGCGCCTAGCACTGTTGCGCCCGGTACCAGATGAACGGGTCCGGGCGAATTGGGTTGGGCAAGTGGATACGGCTGGGGTAAACGGGTCAAGACGTTGAACCGCAAATTTTGGTTTTCACGAAGAGGGACCACCGACATGAAGTTTCGTATCGTGATGGCGCTGGCAAGCGCTGCGCTGCTTTCCGCCTGCGGAATCAACAGCATTCCAACGGCCGAGGAAGCTGCCAAGGCGCGCTGGGCCGATGTGCAGAACGAGTATCAGCGCCGCGCCGATCTGGTGCCGAACCTCGTGTCGACCGTGAAAGCCGCGGGCGCGCAGGAAAAGAGCATCCTCGTCGAAGTCACCCAGGCGCGCGCCGCCGCGAACACTGTCAACGTCTCCGCCGCCGATCTCACCAATCCGGGCAAGGTGCAGCAGTTCGAGCGGACGCAGGCCGCGCTTGGCCTGTCGCTCCAGCGGCTGCAGGAAGCCTATCCCGAATTGCAATCGCAGGAAGGCTACAAGACGCTCCAGTCGCAGCTCGAGGGGACGGAAAACCGCATCACCATCGCGCGGCGTGATTATAATGGCGCGGTGCAGGCCTATAACACCCGCATCCGCACCTTCCCCGACGCGATCGGCGCGTCGCTGATCTATGGCGCCAAGCCGATGGTGCCCTTCGCTGCCACCACGCCGGGTGCGGAAACCGCACCGAAGGTTAACTTCAACTGATCCGCTGGCTGTCCCTGCCGTTACTGCTGGCGGCTTGCAGCGGTGCCCCCCAGGCACCGCCCAAGCCGCCGGCAGGCTATGACTTCCCGGCGCTGACGGGGCACGTGGTCGATCGTGCTGACATCCTGACCCCCGCCGATGAAGCAGTGCTGGATGGTCAATCCGCACAACTCGAAAGCGCTACGGGGCATCAGTTTGTTGTCGTAACCGTGACGGGCCTCGGCGGGCACAAGATTGAAGATTATGGCAGGAAGCTGGGCAATCATTGGGGCATCGGGCGCAAGAAGCATGACGACGGCGTGTTGCTGATCGTGGCGCCCAACGACCGCAAGGTGCGGATTGAAGTCGGGTTGGGTCTGGAAAAGGTCATCACCAACGGCGAGGCCAAAACGATCATCGTCAATGACATTCTGCCGGAGTTCCGTGAAGGCCGGTTTCCCGAAGGCATCCGCAACGGCGCAACGAGCATCGTCCGCGAGCTAACCCCCATATCGAAGGACACAGCGTGACATTGGTCCGTTGGTTATTGGCAATCCTGTTGATGGGCGCAATGGCCTCGGCAACACGCGCCCAGACCTTCCCGCCGCTCAGCGGGCAGGTGGTGGACGCGGCTGGCCTGCTGAATCCGGCACAGAAAGCCGCGCTCGTCGCGCAGGCCGATGAGATTGAAAAGGCGAGCACCCGCCAGTTCATCGTCGCGACCATCCCCGACCTGCAGGGTTATCCAATCGAGGATTATGGCTATCAGTTGGGTCGCGCGTGGAAGATCGGGCAGAAGGACGCGAATAACGGCATTTTGCTGATCGTCGCGCCCAATGAACGCAAGGTGCGGATCGAGGTTGGCTATGGCCTTGAGCCGATCATGACCGACGCGCTGTCGAGCCAGATCATCCGCAATACGATCCTCCCCAAGTTCAAGGCGGGCGACCTGCCGGGCGGAATCATGGCGGGCGCAGCCGAGATCGCCGAGCAGATGAAGCTGCCGCTCGAAGCCGGAGAGGCGCGTGCCGCGGCGCTGGTAAAGAAAAAGCCGCGATCGAAAAATTCGGCGGGTGACTGGGTGATCGCGCTGATCATCATGGCGGTGATCTTTTTCGTCGTGTTGCTACCGATCCTGTTCGGGCGCTCCCGCGGGCGGCGCTATCGGAGCGATAATGTCGCCGGCGCGGTGGGCGAGGTGCTGTTGTGGACGGCGCTCAACAGCCTGTCGAACAGCGGCGGGCGCTCGTCCGGTTGGGGCGGTGGCGGCGGTTCGGACTGGGGCGGCGGTGGCGGCTCCGACTGGGGCGGCGGCGGCGGTGGATCGTTTGGCGGCGGCGGATCGTCGGGGAGTTGGTGATGCGCAAACCCGCAGCCGAAGAACGCGCCGCGATCGGCGCTGCCGTTCATGCCGCCGAGGCAGGCACATCGGGCGAGATTGTGACGATCGTCGCTGATCATTCCGACAGTTACCACGATGTTGGCCTGCAATATGCGGTGCTGGCAGCGTTGCTGGTGCCGCTGATATTCGCCGCTCTGCCCGACTTTCCGCTCGGCATCGTCGAGCGCCTGTCGGGCGGCTGGGGCAGTTTCGAGATGCGCGAACTGATGCTGGTGACCTTCGCCGCGATGACCGCGCTGTTCCTGATCGTGCGCTATGGCCTTGCCTATATGCCGCTTCGGATGCGGCTAACGCCCAAGGCGACGCGTCGCAGGCGGGTGCGCCGCCGCGCGATCGAGCTGTTCAAGGTCGGCACCGAAGCGCGCACCGCTGGCCGCACCGGCATTCTGATCTACCTATCGCTAGGCGAACATATGGCGGAAATCATCGCTGACGAGGCGATCCACACCCGCGTACCCGATGCCGAATGGGGCGACGCGATGGCGGCGCTGATCAAGGAGGTTCGGCAGGGGAAGATTGCCGCCGGGATGATCGCTGCTGTTGGCCATGTCGGCCACATCCTGGCCCAGCACCTGCCCCGCGCCGATGACGATTCGAACGAACTGCCCGATCGGCTGATCGAGCTGTGAGTGCGACGACGGTTTGGGAAGGCCGCTACCTGTCCGTAAAGCTCGACGGGACCTGGGAATATGTATCGCGCGTCGGCGGCATTCATGCAGCGGTGATCGTCGCGATCGATGACGGGCACGTCATACTCGTCGAGCAATACCGCGTCCCGCTTGGCCAGCGCTGCCTGGAGTTGCCGGCTGGGCTGGTGGGTGACGACACGGCGGGCGAGGCAGCGGAAATCGCCGCGGCGCGCGAGCTGGAAGAGGAAACCGGCTACCGCGCCGATCGGATCGAGACGATCGGGTTTTTTCATGCGTCGCCGGGGATGGTCTCCGAAGGCTTCACACTGGTGCGCGCGCACGGCTTGACCAGGGTCGGCCCCGGCGGCGGCGTGGCGGGCGAAGATATCACCGTCCACCGCGTTGCGCTGAGCAATTTGCCCGATTTTGTGGCGGCGAAGCGTTTCGAGGGCGTGGCGATGGACGTGAAGCTGCTGTTGCTGCTCGGTCAGTCCTTGCTCGCCTGAGCCTGCCCTGCCTCAAAACTCAGCCGATCCCAGTATCCGCGCTGAAACTCGATCACGCCGTCGATCACATGGAAAAACCCGCAGCCGCGCAGGCCGCTCGGGTCGTGCCATTCGAGGATCGCCCATTCGCCGTCCTCGAACAGATTCTCGGGGATGCAGTGCATCGTGGCCGTCGCAAATTCGCGGGTAAACATTGCGCGGATCGCATCACGCCCGATCACCGGATCGCGCACGACCTGATGGTTGATCGCTTCCTCGTGATAGAGCGCCATCAGCGCATCGATATCAGCCGCATTGAACGCCCGAATCCACGCTTTGACAACTGAACGCGGACTCACCGGAAGTTATCGGCGTAAGCCTGCAGCTTCAGCGTGCGTTCGGGCGCGGGGACGACGTGATAGGCAATTCCCTCCCGCGTCGCATAACCCTGCGCCGCTTCCAGTGTAGGGAAAGTTAGCCGCAGCTGATCACGCACATCGCCGGAGCCTGCCCAGCCTGTCAGCGGATCGGGCTGCTTGGCCTCGCTTGGCTCGAATTCGAGCACCCAAATCTGCGTGCGGGCGCGGCCCGATTGCATGGCGTTCTTGGGGCGTTGATAGATGCGGGCGGTGATCATGCCGCCTCCTTACTGTGCTTGGCGCGCGCGTGCATCTGCATTTTTCGTGCGCAGCGTGGCCGATGCACTCGCGGGATCGTCAGGCCAGGGATGGCGGGGATAGCGCCCGCGCATCTCCCGCGCGACATCGGCCCAGCTACCCGCCCAGAACCCCGGCAGATCGCGCGTCGTCTGGATCGGGCGACCGGCGGGTGACGTCAAGCTGAGCACCAGCGGCACGCGGCCATCCGCGATCATCGGGTGCCGCGCGAGCCCGAACAGCGCCTGCGGGCGAAGTTCTACCGTTGGTCCTGCTTCGGCGGCATAATCGATCTCGTGACTGCTCCCGGCAGGCGATTCGAAACGCGGTGGGGCCAGCCGGTCGATTGCGCGTAATGCGTCCCACCCGATCAGGGCACGGAGCGAATCGGTCAGCGCGCCGCTGTCGATCTGGGCGAGCCTGCGCTTGCCGTCGAGCAACGGCACCAGCCATTCGTCGGCGCGGGCAAGCAGCGCGGCATCGTCTAACGCAACTTCAGGCGCGCCGTGGGCGGCGGCAAAGGCGGCACGTTGGCGCAATGCCATGGCGGTATCGGACCACGGCAACAGCGCGAGGCCATGCTCACTTAGCCCCGCCAGCAGCACCGCGCTGATTGCCTCCGGGTCGGCATTCGAATCAGGTCCTCCGCCCAAGCGAATCGCGCCGAGACGGTGTTCATGACTGGCCTGCACACCACCGGTCGCCGGATCGAAACTGACCGTACGCCGCGCCTCGATCCGGTCGCTGAACAGTGCCTCGACGGTGGCTTGATCGATCGCTGCGGCGGACAGGATTCGCGCGCCTGCCGCCAAGCCCTGTGTTTCAGCGACTGCGAGCCATTCGTTTCGCGCAAGCGATGAGGTGGGATCGAGCCGAAACCCCCGCCCGCCTACCGACGCCCAATTCTCCCCCGACGACTCCCGCCGTCGCGCGATGCGATCGGGAAAGGCGAGCGCGATGCAGGTGGCGACCTCAGCACCCTTCACTTCACCTCCACGACCACCATCGACCATCGCTGCCCAGCGCGCCGCCAATCGGCGAGCATTCTCAGCCCGCGCGCCCTTCTCGCCCCGCCAGCGCCGCAAGCGGCTGTCCATATCGACGTCCGTACCGCCCAGTCCCCGCTCACCGAGCAGGACAGCAATCTGGGCGGCGGTGGTGCCAAGGCCCATTTTCCCCGCCTCGATCAGCATATGGCCGAGCCGGGGCGGCAGTGGCAGGCGGGCGATTGCCTCACCGTGCGGCGTTATCCGGCCATCGCCATCGATCGCGCCCAGCGCTGTCAGCCGCGCTCGTGCCTCTGCCACAGCCGCATCGGGTGGAGGATCGATCCAGGCCAGCGTACGAGGATCGGCGACCCCCCAGCGCGCGCAATCGAGCGTCAGCGCCGACAGATCGGCCTCCAGAATCTCCGGCGGATCGAATCGCGGCAGCCCCGCGGTCGCGGCTTCTTCCCAAAGCCGGTATGCCACCCCCGGCCCTTGCCGCGCCGCGCGACCGGCGCGCTGGGTGACCGATGCCTGGCTTGCACGTTCCGTCACCAGCCGGGTCATCCCCGCCGCACGATCATAACGAGGGCGGCGCGCCAACCCCGAATCGACAACGATCCGAATCCCATCGAGCGTGAGGCTGGTCTCGGCAATCGAGGTCGCGAGCACGAGCTTGCGCGCGCCTGTCGCGTAAGGGGCAATGGCGGCGCGTTGCGCAGCGGGATCGAGACTGCCGTGGAGCCGGTGGACGACGATACCCGGCGGAAGATCGATCAGCTGCTCCGCCACCCGCTCGATTTCGGCAACGCCCGGCAGGAAGGCGAGCACCCCGCCTTGTTCATCGCGCAGGGCCTGCCTGATCGCGCTGGCCATGCTGTCTTCGATCCGCGCCTCCGCCGCACGGCCGATATGACGCAGGGTGAGTGGATAGCTCCGCCCCTCGCTCTCGATGACGGGGGCATCCCCCAGCAGCGAGGCGAACCGGGCACCATCGAGCGTGGCCGACATCGCGATGAGCCGCAAATCAGGCCGGAAGCCGCCTTGCGCATCGATCGCGAGTGCCAGCCCGAAATCGCTGTCGAGGCTGCGTTCATGCACCTCGTCGAACAGCACCGCCGATA
>CAZWAL010000129.1:0-8219 GCA_964631905.1 uncultured Stakelama sp. | reverse complement strand
CCGCAATCTCGCGGATGCGCTCCTTCATCCGGCTCTTGCGCCGCTGCCACGCCTCGCCGCCCAGCCGATCGAGCGTGGCGGCATCGTCACTGCCATAGCGGCTGAGCACGTCGATATTCTCGACCGGCACGTAGAGTTTGTCGCCGCCGGCATATTCGAGCGCAACGCAATCATGCGGCGAGGCGCCAACGGGGATGGAGGTCAGTCCGGTGTAGCGCCCGATGCCGTGATCGACATGGACGACCAGATCACCGGGGGAGAGGGTGGCGAGTTCGGCCAGGAAGGCATCGGCCGATTTGCGGCGCTTGGCGCGGCGGACGAGCCGGTCGCCGAGCATGTCCTGCTCGGTCAACAGCGCGACATCGGGCGCGGCAAAGCCGTGATCGAGCGGCAGCACGATGAGGGCGACGCTCTTGTGCGCTGCACCCAGCGCCTCCTGCCATGTCTCGGCAGCGGAGAGGTTCTTCAGGCCGTGCTCGCGCAGCAACCCGGTCAGCCGCTCGCGTGCACCGATCGAATAGCTCGCCAGCACCACCTTGCGGTCCCGCGCGCGCTCCGACGCGATGTGGGCGACGACGGCTTCGTAGACATTGGCACCCGATGATCGCTCCGGGCCGAAATCCTTCGCGCCGTCGACGTTGAAATCGATGACGGTGGCGCTGTCGGGTTCGTGGAACTGAGTAACGAGATGCGCGACTGACGCGGTCAGCCGATCGGCCCATTCATCGACCGTCAGATACAGCAATTCGGGGGGCAGCGGGCGGTAGCTGCCGGGATCGCTCGATTGCGCGCGGACGCGGTTGGCGTGATAATCGGTGATCGCTTCGAACCGCGATTCCGCGGCCGCCGCAACGCCTGAATCGCGCACGATGATCGCGCCGTCGCCGAGATGGTCGAACAGCGTGACGAGCTTGTCCTCGAACAGCGGCAGCCAATGCTCCATGCCAGACAGGCGCCGGCTTTCGGAGATCGCCTGATAGAGCGGATCACCGGTGGCATTCGCGCCGAAGCGTTCGCGGTATCGGCTCCGGAAGCGTTTGACGCTTTCCTCGTCGAGCAACGCTTCGGAGGCCGGAAGCAGCGTGAAGCCCTCGACGCGGCCAGTGGTGCGCTGGTCGCCGGGATCGAAGGTGCGGACGCTCTCGATTTCGTCGCCGAAAAAATCCAGCCGTAGCCCATTGTCCTCCCCGCTGGGGAACAGGTCAACCAGCCCGCCTCGCACCGCGAACTCGCCGGAATCGGTCACCGTCTCGACGCGCTGATAGCCGTTTGCCTGCAACAGCCCGGCGAGCTTGTCGCGACCGATCCGCTCGCCGGGACGGAGCGTCGCGACCAGTTGCCGGACGCGGAACGGGGTCAGCGTGCGCTGCGCGGCGGCATTGGCGGTGGTGACGAGGAGTTGTGGCCCTTTGCGCGACTGCTGCAGCCGGTAGAGGGCTGCAACCCGCTCGGCCATCACCCGCAGCGTCGGCGAAGCGCGATCATAAGGCAGGCAATCCCAGGCCGGAAAGCTGATGATTTCGAGCTCGGGCGCAAAATACTGCGCGGCGCTGGCGATGGCGCGCATCTCGGCTTCGTCCGACGCGATGAACACCGCGCGCGTGGTAGCCGCGCGGGCAAGGTCCGCTAACAACCAGGGCAAGAAGCCAGTCGGCACGCCTGCGAGGGTGAGCGGGGCCTTGGCGGCCAGGATGGTCGAGAGGTTGGGCATTTTGGTTCACATAATCTGAAACGTCACCCCGGACCTGTTCCGGGGTCCACCGTGCCCCAATAGCCGGGGTGCGAGTGGATGAGTGGACCCGGAACAAGTCCGGGGTGACGGTACTGGGTTTGGTTAGCTCAAGGTCGGCACGTAGTTCAGCGTTTTCAGCGCCGCCAGAATCGACCCCGCATACTTCTCCGGCGCCGTATCGGTGCCCATCGCCCAGGCCATGATGTCGACATCCTGTTCCTCGAGCAGCGCCTCGAACAGCGTCATTTCCTCATCGGTCCAGCCTGCACCGTGCGTGTCGAAGAAGCCGCCGATCAGCAGATCGGCTTCCTTCGTGCCGCGGTGGTGCGCGCGGAAGTGCAGGCGTTTCAGGCGAGTGGCGCGGTCCATGGCACTTCCAACGATGATTGGCCGACGGCGCTTTGCGTGCGCTGTCGGCTGGGGGTAAGACCGGTCAGATAGCCATGCGACCGCAAATCCTCAATCCACTCTTTGCTGAAGTCACCGCGCTGAAGGGCGTGGGGCCTGCGCTCGCCAAACCACTCGAGCGTCTGGGTCTGAGCCGGGTGGTGGATGTGGCCTTCCATTTGCCAACCGGCTGGATTGACCGTGTAGCGCGCGACGAGCTCGAAATGGCCGATGCGGGCAGGACGATCTCTATCACGCTGACAGCGGTCTCCTATCGATCGAGTGCCGGTCGGGGGCCGACGCGAGCGCAGGCGACCGATGCCAAAGGCAATTACGTCAGTCTCGTCTATTTCGGCGGCAATTCGGGCTGGGTGAAAAAGCTGCTGCCGCTGGGCGAGCCGCGCCGGGTATCGGGTCGGCTGGAGATGTACGGGGAGGAATTACAGATCGTGCACCCTGATTATGTCCTGCCGCTGGAGGAAGCGGGGGACACACCCGAGCGGGAAGCAATTTATCCGCTGTCGGAGGGGATGACCGCGCGGCGGATGGCCCAGATGGCCGTGCAAGCGGTTGAGCGCGCCCCGGAACTTGCCGAATGGATCGAACCCGGATTGCTGGCAAAGCATGGCTGGCCCGGCTGGCGCGAGGCGTTGACGCGGATTCATGCCGATCCGTCCGATACCAAGGCGCGGGCACGGCTCGCCTATGACGAGCTGTTTGCAAACCAGCTTGCGCTGACGCTGGTGCGGGCGTCGTCGCGCGCGCGCAAGGGCCGGGCACTGATCGGCGACGGGCGGCTGCGCGCGATGCTGCGGCTGCCCTATACGCCGACCGGCGCGCAATCGCGGTCGATTGCCGAGATCGAGGGCGATCTGCGCCAGTCCCAACCGATGCTGCGGCTGCTGCAGGGCGATGTCGGATCGGGCAAGACTTTGGTGGCGGCAATGGCGCTGCTCGTGGCGGTAGAGGCGGGCGCACAGGGGGCGTTTCTTGCCCCTACCGAAATCCTCGCGCGGCAACATTTTGAGAGCCTGCGCGGGCTGCTGAGCGGTCTGCCAGTCAACATTGCGGTGCTCACCGGGCGCGACAAGGGGCGGGTGCGCGAGGCAACGTTGATGGGGCTCGCCGATGGATCGATCGACATATTGATCGGCACGCACGCGATTTTCCAGGAGGCCGTGGGATACAAGGATCTCGGGCTGGTCGTGGTCGACGAGCAGCACCGCTTTGGCGTGGCGCAGCGGATGCTGCTGACGGAGAAGGGCCAACAACCACCGCATCTGCTGGCGATGACAGCGACCCCGATTCCCCGCACGCTGACGCTCGCGCTGTACGGCGAGATGGATGTGAGCCGCCTCGACGAGATGCCCCCGGGGCGCCAGCCGATCGAAACGCGGGTGCTATCGGAAGATCGGCTTGACGATGTCGTCAATGCGCTGGGGCGGCATTTGTCAGCGGGGGGGCAGGCCTATTGGGTGTGCCCGCTGGTCGAGGAAAGCGAGAAGACCGATCTCGCCGCCGCAGAGGCGCGCGCCGAAACCCTGCGCGCGCGGTTCGGCGACAAGGTCGGGCTGGTGCACGGCCGAATGAAGGGGCCGGACAAGGATGCGGTGATGGCCGCTTTTTCCGCCGGACAAACGGGCGTGCTGGTCGCGACCACCGTAATCGAGGTCGGCGTCGATGTGCCCAATGCAACGCTGATCGTGATCGAGGCAGCCGACCGGTTCGGGCTGGCGCAGCTCCACCAGCTGCGTGGCCGGGTGGGGCGGGGGAGCGGAGCATCGAACTGCCTGTTGATCCGGGGCAGCGCGCTTAGCGAGACATCGCGCGCGCGGCTGGCCCTGATGCGAGAGACGAATGACGGTTTTCGGATTGCAGAGGAGGATCTGCGGCTTCGCGGCGCGGGCGAATTGCTCGGCACGCGGCAATCCGGCGAAGCGCACTTCCGGCTCGCGACGCCCGAGTTGTTGAGCGAACTGCTGCCCGTCGCGCATGATGATACCCGGCTGCTGATCGACCGCGACGGTGGGCTGAGCGGTTCTCGCGGGCAGGCAGCGCGGGTGGCGCTATACCTGTTCGAACGCGATGCGGGGGTAGCGCTGCTGCGTTCAGGATAAGGGCACGCCGATCAGCGCGCCTTCAGCATTACCGCCAGTAGTTCGTAATAATCGGCGAGATCGATCGTCCGATCGAGCTCGCAGCCGATCCGCCCGCCGAGTGACCAGCGGATATGGGCAACGATCGCGCCCACAACCGGCAGCGAAATCGTGATCCGCTCACCCGGTTCGTACTGCGTTTCGCAGCGCGCCATCAGGCCCTGGGCGGACATGTTGACAATGATCAACGCCAGCGGCTTGGCATCAGGCCCGAACGCCTTGGCACGATAGTGCACTTCGTCCCTGCCGACCGTGCGATCGTCTCGAAATGCAAGCGATGCCATGCGCGTCAGCCCCTATCGACCAGACAATTTACCCTACGGAAATTAGGGACAGCAAATGAACCGGATCGCTACAGATGTCGTGAACGGAAATTTAACCCAACATAAATTTGCGCGCTAACCGCCACTTACGATCATTCCGTGCATTTTCTTCCCCGATGACAGCCGGATCGTTTCATCGGTCACGGTGATCATGAAGTTTTCGTCCGCAATCTTCTCGCCGTTCACGCGCGCGCCGCCGCCCTTGATCAGGCGCCGGGCTTCGCCCTTGGATGCCGCGAAGCCGATCGCGACCAGCGCATCGACCAGGGGTATTGCTGGCTCGGACACGGTGATGCTGGGCAGTGACCCGCCTGAATCACCTTCTTCAAAGGTACGACGCGCGGTCTCAGCGGCTTGGGCGGCGGCGACTTCCCCCCGGCACAGCGCGGTCGCGGCATTGGCGAGTGCGATCTTGGCGGCGTTGATTTCCGCGCCTTCGAGGGCTTCGAGCCGGTCGATCTCGTCGAGCGGCAGATCCGTAAACAACCGCAGGAACCGCCCAACATCCCGGTCATCGATGTTCCGCCAGAACTGCCAGTAATCATAATCCGGCAGTTGCGCCTCGTTGAGCCAGACCGCGCCGGACACCGATTTGCCCATTTTCGTGCCGTCGGCCTTGGTGATCAGCGGGGCGGTTACCCCGAACACTTCGGTCCCGTCGATGCGGCGCGTCAGCTCGATACCGTTGACGATGTTGCCCCACTGGTCCGATCCGCCCATTTGCAGCCGGCAACCATGATCGCGCGACAGCTTCAGGAAGTCATAGGCCTGCAGGATCATGTAGTTGAATTCGAGGAAGGTCAGCGGCTGTTCGCGGTCGAGACGGAGCTTCACTGAGTCAAAGGTCAGCATCCGGTTGATCGTGAAATGCCGGCCGACATCGCGCAGCAGCTCGATATAGCCGAGCTGGCTCAGCCAATCGTCGTTGTTGATCATGATGGCGTCGGTGGGGCCATCTCCGAATGTCAGGAAGCGTTCGAACACCTTGCGGATCGAGGCGATATTGGCGTTGATTGCGGCATCGTCGAGCAGCTTGCGCCCTTCGTCCTTGCCCGATGGATCGCCGACCTTGGTCGTGCCGCCGCCCATGATGACGATCGGCTTATGCCCGGCCTGCTGCAACCGCCGCAGCAGCATGATCAGCATCAGGTTGCCGACGTGAAGCGACGGCGCGGTCGCATCGAACCCGCCATAGCCAGGCACGATCTGTTTGCCTGCCAGCGCGTCGAGCCCTGCCGCATCGGTCAGCTGGTGGATATAGCCGCGTGTGGACAGCAGGCGGAGCAGATCGGACGAATATTCGGTCATGGCAGCAGCCCTTACGGCAAGACTTGCGCCGCGCGCAATCTCAGCGGCGCGGGAGCTGCCCGGCGGGGTCAACGGGTGTGCGACCGTTGCGCAGTTCGAAATGGAGCTGCGGCCGATCGGCAAAACCCGAATCGCCCGATAGCGCGATCGCCTGACCACGCTTCACCGATTGCCCGCGCTGGACGAGCACCTGCCGGGTATGGCCGTACACGCTGGTCCAGCCATCGCCGTGCTTCAGCATCACCAGCCCGCCAAGCCCCGCTACGCCGTCGCCGGTATAGGCGACCACACCGTCTGCCGATGCGAGCACCGGCGTGTCGATCGGCACCGCGATCTTGATGCCATCATTGCGTTCACCACTCGCACCGGGGCCGAATTTGCGCACAACAGTACCTTCGACCGGCCAGCCGAAACCGCCCGTACGGCGCGGTGGCGTTGCGACGGCGGCAGTGGGCGGCAGGATTCGGCTGGGGGAGGTGCTCGGCCGGGCGGGGCGATCATTGGTCGCCAGCGCCGGCTCGCTACCGGTCACGATATCCTCGATATCGAGCTTGAAGGCACGCGCGCGCTCGGCCGCCGAGACCGGGCCGTTGTTCGGGATAATCACACGCTGCCCGGCGCGCAGAATATATGGGTCCACAAGGTCATTGGCGGAGACGATGCGCAGCCATTCCACGCCGTAAGCCCGGGCGATGGCGATGCCGGTCTCGCCGGGGCGGACGAGATGATAGCGCCCGCCGGGAATACGGAGCTGCTGCCCCACAAAGATCGTATACGGCGGCAGCAGGCCGTTCACCCGCGCGATCGCCTCTGATCCGGCACCGGTGCGGTTGGCAATGCCGCGCAGCGTATCGCCGGGTTCGACGACATAATCCCCCTCCGCCACTTCCTGTGCATCGGGCGTGACCGGTCGCGCTTCCCAGGCGGGTTGGCGCGGGGCCTGCGCCAGTTCGCCGGCCGGGCCATAGGCGCGCGGTCCACGATCGAGCGGGCCGGGATCGATCCGGGGCGGCGCGCGATCGCGATCGACATCATAATTGCCGCCCTGGGGAATGCACGCCGGCAGCATCGCCGCCAGCAGCATCGCGATCACTACCCGACCGGTGCCTCGCATCTTTCCCCCCTGAACAGCCCCGACGTTAACGATACGCCCTAAACATACGCCTTAGCCAGCATATCGAGCGATTCATGATGTGTCAGGTCCAGATGGAGCGGCGTCACGGCGATGAAACCATCCGCCACCGCCTCGACATCGGTCGCGTGCGCAGGCGTTTCGATCGACGGCCCTAGCCCGAACCAGAAATATTCATAGCCACGCGGATCGCGGTTGCCGACGATTTGCAGCCGCCCATAATCGCGCAACCCTTGCGCGACGACGCGCACGCCGAGCACCTTGTCTGCGGCGACGGCCGGAAAATTGATATTCACCAGGGTGCGCGGCGCAAGCGGGGCGTCAATCAGCGGGCGCAGCACTTTCTCGCCCCAGGCGGCAGCGGCTTCGAACGGCACGACGTCACCCATGCCTTCGCGCGCATAGGCCTGGCTGAGCGCGATCGACCGTACCCCCGCCAGCGCCCCCTCCATCGCGGCGGATACGGTGCCCGAATAGGTGACGTCTTCCGCCAGGTTCGCCCCGCGGTTCACGCCTGACAGGATCAGGTCCGGCGGGCTGTCCTTCATGATCTTGGCAAGCGCCATCATCACGGCATCGGTGGGGGTACCGGCCACGGCAAAGCGGCGATCATCATAGCGCCGAATACGGATCGGGCGCGACAAAGTGAGCGAATGGCCGGCGCCCGATTGCTCCTCGGCAGGGGCGACGATCCACACATCGTCGGACAGCGTCGCCGCAATCGCCTCAAGGATTTTCAGGCCCGGCGCGTAATAGCCATCGTCATTGGTCAGCAGAATGCGCATCAGGCGGCGGGCTCCAATCGGGTGATACCGCCCATATAGGGGAGCAGGGCGTCCGGTACGGTGACGCTGCCGTCGTCATTCTGATAATTCTCGATCACCGCCACCAGGGTGCGACCGACGGCGAGGCCGGAGCCGTTGAGGGTATGGACGAACTCATTCTTTTTCTCGCCAGCCACGCGGTAGCGGGTGTTCATGCGGCGGGCCTGAAAATCGCCGGTGTTCGAGCAGGACGAGATCTCGCGGTAAGCGTTCTGGCCGGGGAGCCAGACTTCGAGATCATAGGTCTTACGCGCGCCGAAGCCCATGTCGCCGGTGCAGAGCAGCAGCTTGCGATAGGGCAGGTTGAGACGCTCGAGGATCGTCTCGGCCGCGCGGACCATGCGCTGGTGCTCGGCC
>CAZWAL010000128.1:0-8233 GCA_964631905.1 uncultured Stakelama sp. | reverse complement strand
CGGTATCCGATTTCGAACTTGGCCAGCCCGGCTCGGGAGATGTGAAGTGAAGCGCCTGCTCCTGCTGACCGCGGCGTTTCTCGCCACCCCCGCCCTGTTTGATCCCGCCGCAGCGCAGTCGGTGGCCATCACCAACGCCAAGCTCGTCATCGGCGACGGCTCTGCCCCGATCGAGGGCGGCACCGTTGTCGTCCGCAATGGCAAGGTCGTCGCGGCAGGTGCCGGCGTCTCGGTGCCCGCCGGTGTCGAGATAATCGACGCCGGGGGCAAATGGGTGACGCCCGGCATCGTCGCCGGCTTTACCCGGATGGGCATTATCGAAGTCGATGGTGTTGCCCAAACCAATGATTCGGGTGCGGGCGGCACGCCGTTCAACGCGTCGATCGACATTGCGCCAGCGGTGAATCCCAAGACAAGCTCGATCGCGCTCAACCGGGCAGAGGGAGTCACGCGCGCCATCGTGGCCCCGGCCAGTCGCGGATCGATCTTCGCCGGGATGGGCGCGATCATCGATCTGGGGAGTGATACGGCCCCGGTCAGCACCCCGCGCGCCTTCCAGTTCATGGAATATGGCGAAGGTGGCGCACGTGCTGCGGGCGGTAGTCGTCCGGCAGCAATTGCCGTGTTCAAAAACGCCCTGGTTCAGGCCCGCGCGCTATCGCGCAATCCGGGCAGCTATGCCGATCAGGGCAAGGATGCGCTGCTGACGCGCGCCGATGCCGAGGCGCTTGAGCCCGTGGTTTCGGGCAAGATGCCGCTGCTGATCCATGTCGAGCGCGCGTCGGACATGATGGCGCTGATCGATATCAAAAAGGCGATGCCGCAACTGCGCATGGTTTTCATTGGTGCGTCGGAAGGCTGGATGGTCGCGGCGCAATTGGCCGCTGCCAAGGTACCGGTGATTGCGTCGGCGCTCAACGATCTGCCCGAATCCTTCGAATCCCTCGCCGCCACGCAATCCAATGTCGGGCGGATGAAGGCAGCAGGCGTGGTGGTTGGCATCGGCACGATCAACGATAACGAAGCGCGGCAGGCCCGGCTTGAAAAGCAATATGCCGGCAATCTGGTCGCGCTGACCAAGGTACCTGGCGCAACCGGGCTCGACTGGAGTGCGGCATTCGCTGCGATCAGTTCGGTGCCGGCAGAGGCGGTTGGGCTGGGCAGCGAAATCGGCTCATTACGCCCCGGTCGCGCGGGCGATGTGGTGATCTGGTCAGGCGACCCGCTCGAACTCAGCTCGGCCGCTGTTTCGGTGTGGATCGACGGCGTGCAGCAACCGCTTGCCACCCGGCAGGGCCAGTTGTTGAAACGCTATATGACCCCGCAGGAAGGCGCATTGCCCAAAGCATATGAGCGGTAAGGCGACTCGCATCGCACGCCAATCAATCCTCGTCGCGACCATGAAATCCGGGGCATTTTGATGCGATCGACAGCAATCCGACTCGGTCGTTTTTCCGTGGGCGTCATGGCGATGTTTGCCATGATTCCGGTTGCTCATGCGGGCGATAAGCCCATCTATGCCGCCGTACCGGCCTGGGTGAAATCGGCGCCCCCGATCGACACGGCGAAGCTCACCGATGCGTCTCCGATCCTGTTGGTCTTCGACAACCAGACACGGATGGAGGATGGTCAGACCTGGACCTATCTGGAAACCGCCAGCCGCGCTGCGTCGAACGATGCGCTTCGCGGTCTCGGTACCATCGCCTTTCCGTGGCAGCCCGAACATGGTGATCTGATTATCCACCGGGTCGAAATCCTGCGTGGCACGAGCCGTATCGACCTGTTGAACGGCAAACAGCCATTCAATGTGTTGCGCCGCGAACAGCAGATCGAACAAAACACCCTCGACGGCAAACTCACCGCGACAATGCAGGTCGAAGGGCTGCAGCTGGGCGATGTATTGCGCGTCGCGGTTTCCGTATCGTTGAAAGATCCCACGCTGAAGGGGCATGTCCAGTCTGGCGGCATCTTGCTTCGTGCGCCGTTTCGCGTCGATTTTGCGCGATCGCGGTTCATCTGGCCCAGTGGGGCAAAGGTGAAGATCGCAAGCCTTGCGGGATTGCAATTGCCGCCCGTCGTTTCTGCAAATGGCTATGATGACCTGTCGATCCCCTTGCCCCTGGCAAAGGAAGACGTGATTCCAAAGGACGCGCCGGCCCGATTCCAGCAACTGCCGCTGGTAGAGAGCAGCGATTTCCAGGACTGGGCGTCGGTATCGGCGGTGATGGCACCGCTCTATGCCACCGATGGGCTGATCGACCCGCAGGGGCCCATCGCCGCGGAAATTCGCAAGATCATGGCGTCGCACACTGATCCGCTGACCCGGGCGGCAGCGGCGCTGCAACTGGTACAGGACCAGATCCGATATCAGCTGATCGCTTTGAACAGCGGCAATTACGTGCCCCAATCCCCTGCGCAGACATGGTCGGTCCGCTATGGAGACTGCAAGGCCAAAACGCTGCTGTTGCTCGCGATTTTACGGAACATGGGCATCGAAGCCGAAGCGGTGATGGCCAGCACGCAGCTGCCCGGATTGGTCACGAAGCGCCTGCCCGCGCCCGCCGCTTTCGATCATGTCTTCGTCAAGGCGCGCATCAATGGCGAGGATATCTGGCTCGACGGCACCGACAGTGGATCGCGTCTCGCGGATATCCACGATGTACCGCCGGTTGAAACGGTGTTGCCGATCCGCGCAGCCGGTGCGGCGTTGCTGACACTGCCGCGCCGGGCGGTGGCGCGAGCCGGTAAACTGACCGATATCATAATCGATAGTGCTGCAGGGATCCGACTGCCCGCCATTTTCACGCTGAAGCAGACATTTCGAGGGCGTGATGCCCAGACGTTCAAGACGATCATGGCGCAGGGATCGAAGGACGACATTCAATCGATCATCGAGCAGCTGGTCGGCAAATATATCGAAAGCGGCATTGTCGCCAGTTATGACAAGTCTTTCGACGACATCGCCGGTACAGCCACTTTCACCGCCCGTGGCGTTGCCAAGACCAATTGGGTAATCGAGAATGAGGCACTCGCGAACAGCCTCTATTCGGTAACGACGATTTCAGGCTTCTCGGCCGATCGGTCGCGACCGGCGTGGCAGGCCATGCCGGTCGCCACGCCTGCGTCGTTCCGGGAAATGATCACCCTGCGGACGATATTGCCGAATACGGGCGCTGGATTCATTCTGGAAGGCGATCCCCTGCTCGACGTGACGGCGGGGGGCATCCATGTCCGTCGGGTCGCGTCTTTGGCGAACGGCGTCAGCGTCGTTGCCAGTGAGCGTTCGGCGGCCGGCGAGGAAATTCCTGCAAGCGCGATCCCGGCGGAGCGAAAGCTGGCAGCGACGCTCGCCACCAAAACGTTGCGTCAAATCGCCCCGGCAACCTATCCGACGGCTTGGGAAGAGATCGAACAGGCCAAGCGAAACAACAAAACCGCCCCGATTGCGGCATTGCTCACGTTGCGCATCACCGACAAACCCGATGAACATCAGCGTTATAGCGACCGTGCCGACTTCTACAGCGAAATCTTCGATCGCGAAAAGGCGGTTGCCGATCTGACCAAGGCAATATCCCTATCGGCAACGGCGGATTATCATCGACGGCGCGCAGAGGTGCTAAACGATCTCGGGCAGGCGACCAAGGCGATCGCCGATGCGTCGACGGCGCTTGAACTCGACCCCAAGCAAACCAACGCCACCACGTTATTGGCCGAACTCAAGGCAGATAGCGGCGATTTTACCGGCGCGCTTGCCCTGCTAAAAGAGAAGATCGACCTTGCAGGCGACGATCTTCCCGAATTGATCGCGACCAAAGCGGAGATTCTGGCAGATTCAGGTGACGTCAACGGGGCCATTTCGCTGCTGGACGAAACCATCGTCAAAAAGCCGGGCAACCCATTGTTGCTCAACGCACGGTGCTGGGCAAAAGGGACGCGGGGCGTAATGCTCGAGACCGGCCTGAAAGATTGTACCAAGTCGATCGAGTTGAGCGACTTCGCTGCAAATGCACTCGACAGCCGGGCGATGATCTACCTTAAAATGGGTCGGCTCGACGATGCCCTGGCCGATCTGAAGGCAGCGCTCGATCTCAGTCCATTGCTATCCAGCAGTCTGTTCATGCGCGGCGTCATCCGGCGCACGAAAGGCGATGCCGTGGGCAGTGCCAGCGATCTGCGCGCGGCCCGTGGCATTTCACCGCGGATCGACAAGAAATTTCGGGCATACGGGTTGAGCGCCCCATAACCTCGAAAATACCGCTACGATCGCGTCAGGGTGCTGCCTGTTTGTCATACCATGCTAGCCAGCGAACCATGCGGTCCTTCAAAAAGCTCGGGCGGCGCAGACCGTGATGTTCGCCGGGGTAGATGATCAGCTGGGTGGTAATACCCCGGCTTTTCAGCGCTTGGTACATCTGCTCGGAATTGAGCAGGGGCACGTTGAAATCCTTGTCGCCCGCCATCCATAGTGTCGGTGTGGCGATCTTCTGGTTCTGATAGAAGGGGTATGAATTGCGGAGCCACACATCCATGTGCTCCCAGGGGTTGCCGAGTTCGATCTCATAATCGCGGATGTATTGATCGGTACCATAGCCGGCGAGGACATTGCTGATGCTCGCGCCCGACACGGCCGCCTTGAAGCGTGTGTCGGAGGCGATGACGTAATTGGTCAGCATGCCGCCATAGGACCAGCCGCCGATGAACAATCGCGCCGGATCGGCGATCCCCTTTGCGACAGCATCGTCCACCCCGGCGAGTGCATCGGGCACGGCGGGGCCGCCCCAATCGGCATAGAGCGCCTTGGCATAGGCCTGCCCCCTGCCCGTGCTGCCGCGTGGGTTGGTCGATACGACCGCATATCCCGCGCCTGCGAAAATCTGCCAGCTGATGTTGAAGCTCGCGTCGAACTGCGATTGCGGTCCACCATGGTTGAACAGCACCGTCGGCAGCTTCTGCGCGGGCTTGCTCGGCGGGGTGACGAGGAAACCGTGCACCTCGGTACCATCCCTCGATGTGTAGCGCGCAGCCGTGACGGGCGCGATCGCGACCTGCTTCACCCAGGCATCATTCTGGTGGCTCAACTGACGGAGCTTGCCGGGCGCATCGATGGCGTAGACTTCTGCCGGGGATGTAGGGCTCGACATCAACGCGGCGATCCTGCCCTGGGGTGCAGCAGCGGGCGATGCGAACACACGGAAACCGCTGGCGACATCACGCAACGCCCCGCCGCTCACCGGCACTTCAGCAATGCGTTCGACGCCGTCATCCTCGACCGTGACCCGGATCGCCTTGCCATCGGGCGTCCAGATCGGCTGGGCGACATTGCGGTCGAGCGTACCGGTCAGAATGCGCGGCGTGCCCCCTGTCGCCGGGATGATCGCGAGCATGTGGACGCCGTAGCTGAACAGCTCGACCGGCCCGCCTTGAATATAGGCAATCGTCTTGCCGTCCGGCGACCATGCCGGATAGCTGCCGAAATTCGGCGCATTGTCCTCGCCCGGATAGGTGGTGAGCGCGCGAGGCTCTGCCGGGGTGGCCGCGACGGCGACCAGGAACAGATTGCTGTCATAGCTGCGATCGGGATCGGCGAGGCGCTTCGATGAAAAGGCGATCGTCTTGCCATCGGGCGACCAGGCGGGGAGGGCTTCGTCATAATCGCCGGTCGTCAGGCGGCGCGCCTTTCGCGTGGCCAGATCATAGATCCACAACCGGCTGCGCTGCTTGCCCAGATAGCCGCTGCCATCGTCCTTGAACTGAAACCGGTCGATCACGATCGGCTTGGGCTTTTTCTCGTCGGGCTTGGCGGGCTTGGCGTCGGCATCTTCGGCCGGCACGGTCTTGTCGTCGGGGGCAGCGGTACCGGGGGCGGGCTTGGCGACGGGTTTATCGTCGGGATCGTGATCGCTGAGGATCAGGGCGATCGATCTGGAATCGGGCGACCAGACGATATCATCGACCGATCCCTTGATCCCGGGCAGCTTCATCGCCTCACCCCCTGCGCGATCGAGCAGCCACAGCTGGCTCGACTTGTCCTCATCGCCACGCGACGAGGTGAAAGCGATGAACTTACCGTCCGGGCTGTATCGCGGGGTCGATTCACTTTCGCCCTTGCGGTTCGTCAGCTGTACCGTTCGGGTGCCATCCCACCGCGTCATCCACAGATGCGATTCCTGCTTGTCTGCGGCGACGTCCGTTCCACGAACGGTGTAGGCGACCCATTCGCCCTTGGGATCGACCTGCGGATCGCTGACATCCTGCAGCCTCGCCAGATCATCGGGAACGATCGGACGCGGCGCGGGTGCAGCGGCAACGAGCATGGTCGAGGCCAGGAAAAGAATCGCCGAACGCTGCATATATACCCCGCCATGTCGCGCAGCTTTTCGCGCTGCCCCGTCACGGACATGAAACGATTCCGGGATGCGATCAACCTGCCCCAACGTGGCCATGCTCGATCGAGGCGAACAGCAGGTAAATTACGCCCCAGCACAAATCCTCTCGCCAGCATTTGAAAGCTGCGATACCTATTTTATCTTCATTTGCACCAAAGTATTGTAAAGACTTGATAATGGGAGACAGACTTTGAACAACAGTGCCAAGCATCGCCTGATTTCGGCACTGAGCCTGGTGGCATTTGTTGCAGCGTGCAGCGGTGGCGGCGGTTCAACGCCGACTAATGGTGGGGGGATCGCCATCGCGCCGCCCGCGCCAACCCCAAGCCCGTCCCCCACGCCGACGCCGTCCGCCCTGTGCACATTGCGCGCGCGCCAGGATTGGGCGTTTGCGCAGCTGCGCGAATGGTATCTCTTTCCCGAAACGCTGCCGGCGAGCCTTGATCCGACACCTTTTGCGACGGTCGAGGCCTATGTCGACGCGCTGACGGCGACCGCGCGTTCGCAGAACCGCGATCGGTTCTTCACCTTCCTCACGACGATTACCGGCGAAAACGCGTTTCTCAACAGTGGTGCGAGTGCGGGTTTCGGCGTCCGACTGGCGTTTGATTCTTCGCAGCGCCTGATCGTCGCCGAGAGCTTTGAGGGCGCGCCCGCCCTCGCCGCCGGAATCGATCGCGGCACGCAGATCGTCGCGATCGGCACTACCGAAGCAAATCTGCAAACCGTGGCATCGCTGATCGCGAGCGGCGGCAGCGCGGCCGTCACCTCTGCGCTTGGCCCCAACACAGCGGGCACCGTCCGCGCGCTCCAGATCAGTAACAGCACCGGCACGCGCACCGTGTCGGTGACCAAGGCCGAATTCAGTCTGACGCCGGTGTCGTCGCGCTACGGCGCGCAGATCATCAACGATGCAGGGCGGCAGGTCGGCTATATCAATCTGCGCACCTTCATTTCGACCGCCAACCAGCCGCTGCGCGATGCCTTTGCGAGTTTTCGTGCCGCCGGTATCACCAATGTCATCCTCGATTTCCGCTATAATGGCGGCGGGCTGGTATCGACGGCGGATCTGATCGGCGATCTGCTAGGCGGCAATCGCACGACATCCGAAGCCTTCAACCTCACTACGTTCCGCCCCGAAAAATCCGCAAACAACACGGTAAAAAACTTCGCGCCAACGGGACAATCGGTGTCACCCATGAAAATTGCCGTCATCGGCACATCGTCAACCGCATCGGCCAGCGAGCTCGTCGCCAACGGCATGATCCCCTATCTGCGCGCCAATATCGGGCTGATCGGGTCGAACACCTTCGGCAAGCCGGTCGGCCAGATCGCCCTCGACCAGAGCGCCTGTGACGATCGTTTGCGCGTGGTCGCCTTCGCCTCACAGAACGCCAACCGACAGGGCAATTACTTCAACGGCCTCGCCGCTGCCGTGGAGGCAAGCTGCCAGGCCGCCGATGACCTGACCCGGCCGCTCGGCGATCCGCAGGAAGCATCGACGCGGGCGGCGCTCAATTACCTCGCCGGGCAAAGCTGCACCCCGATCGCGCCGGTGCTCGCGTCGGGCGTCCAGCGGCAATCGTCCGTCCGGGCGCCAGCGCAGCAATTGTTGAGCCCCGAACGGCCCGATCCGATGCAGCGGGACCTTCCCGGATCGTTCTGAGAAGCCAACAGTGCGCGAACACGCTTGACTTTTTGCACCGCAACATGCATTGCCCATCAATAGCGAGGCATTATGCAGCGTGATCGGGCGTAACGCCCCGGCTCTGCCTCGGTTCTAACCCAAAGCTTCCCACATCACGCGGGGCGCGACATTATGTCCCCGCCCGCCTCCCCGTGCGCCC
>CAZWAL010000127.1:0-8238 GCA_964631905.1 uncultured Stakelama sp. | reverse complement strand
CGAAGATGAAGAAGGTGCTCGAATTCATCGATGAGGGCGACAAGGTGAAGATCACCCTGCGCTTCCGCGGTCGCGAGTTGAGCCACGGCCAGCTCGGCATGGCATTGCTTCAGCGCGTGCAGGCCGATGTGGTGGAAACCGCCAAGGTGGAGGCCTATCCGCGGATGGAAGGTCGCCAGATGCTGATGGTGCTCGCGCCGAAGTAACGCCTAGCCCGGTTCGGCGGGCGGCGATCAGTCGCCGCCGCCTCCACCGCCGTCACCGCCGCCCCCACCATCGCCACCCCAATCGCCGCCCGAATGGTCTGACGCGTGGCTATCCTTGTGGTGGCCGGAATCCGAACCGCCTCCGTACATCATCGTGTCGCTGCCGTTGCCGTCACTGCGCTTTTTCGTCGCACTGCCGCGATTGGCGGCAAAGGCGGCGCCGAGCGAGATGAACACGGCGGCGAGTGCAATCCACACAGCGCTGCTGCCCTTCTTCTCTGATTTGTCGTCGGTTGCCGCCGTCAGCATCAGCATGGCCGGCATGACGATCAGCGTCAGGGCCTTCCACGGCATCGCTTTGTGGGTCTGGTGGTGAGATTGATCGATCGGGTGCTGATTCATGCGGCGGGTGGCTCCCAGAGTTCGATGGCATTGCCTTCGGGGTCATGGATACGCGCAAACTGGCCAATCGCGGGATCATTCCATTCCGCCCGGGTCTCAACCTTTATCCCGGCCGCGTTCAGCTGTTCGAGCATGCCGTCGAGATCGTCGACACGCAAGTTCAGCATCCATTGCTTGTCCGTAGCGAAATAATCGGTGTCTGCCTTGAACGGTGCGAATACCACTGGCCCACCTTGGGTTTTCCAGGTCCATTCGTCGATGTCGCCGGTCCCCTCCGCCGCGCAGCCTGCGCCGATGCCCAGATGCTCGCGGTACCATGCGTTCAGTAAGTCCGGGTCTTTCGCGCGGAAGAACAAGCCGCCAATGCCCAATACCGCCATGTCATCATCTCCCCATCAGGTGCCTGAAATCAGGCGGCACGCGCCCATTCGCCTTCATTCGCGGCCGCACCCAGCAAGCGCCGCTCGATCGATTTGAGTCGCTGGGTGCTGCTGATCTTGTCGCCCAGCAAATCGGTGAGATAAAACGTGTCGACCGCGCGCTCGCCATAGGTGGCGACATGCGCCGAATGGATCGTCACCTTCGACTGGAACAGTGCAAGCGCGAGCCGGTTGAGCAAGGCAGGGCCATCGCGGGCATTCACTTCGATCACCGTGAAACGGTTCGATGCCTGGTTGTCGATCAGCACCACCGGGGCAATCTCGAATGCGTCGGCGCGCGGCCGCGGCAGCGATTTGGCGCTCAGCCGCTCGGCCAGCTTGCCGCGATTGGCAAGTGAATCCTCGATTGCGGTTTTCAGCCGTTCCAACTGCTCCGGCCGGTCGAATGGTCGCCCGAACGGATCCTGTACCAGGAAATTGTCGAGCGCCATGCCGTCGCGTGTGGTGTGGATGCGCGCGTCGATGATGTTGCCGCCAGCGACATGGATCGCGCCCGCTGCGCGGTAGAACAACCCCGGATGATCGGCGGCATAAAGTGTGACGAGTGTCGCGCCGCGATCCGGATAGACCTGCGCTTCGATCGAGAGCTGCGCGTCGCCGACGCCATCGATCAGGCGCGCATTGCGTTCCAGCACATCATCAGGCTCTGCCACCCAATAGGGTTCAGGCAACCGTGCGACGAGCGCCTTGAACTTGTCGTCACTCCAGCCAAGTGCCGTCGCCAGTGTCGCCTGTTTGGTCAGCACGCGCTCGGTCCGACCACGCTGCTTGTGGCCAAGCCTCAGCACCTCCTCTGCGCCTTCATACAGATCGGTCAGCAACTGGCGCTTCCAGCTGTTCCACACCCCAGGGCCGACCGCGCGGATATCGACCACCGTCAGCGCGAGCAGCAGCCGTAGCCGTTCGGGGCTCTGCACAATCTCGGCGAAATCGAGGATCGTCTTGAAATCCGAAAGATCGCGTTTGAAGGCGGTGGCGGACATCAGCAGGTGGCATCGCACCAGCCACGCGACTGTCTCCGTCTCTGCCGCCGTCATGCCCAGCCGGGGGCACAGCCGCTGCGCAACCTCTGCGCCCAGCACCGAATGATCGCCGCCACGCCCCTTCGCGATATCGTGGAGCAATACCGCGACATACAACACCCGGCGGGATACGATCCGCTTCAGGATGCCCGCCGCGAGCGGATGATCCTCCGCCAGCTCCCCGCGCTCAATCCGCGCGAGCAGCCCGATTGCGCGGATCGAGTGCTCATCAACGGTATAGTGGTGGTACATGTCGAACTGCATCTGCGCGACGACTCGGCCGAAATCGGGCACGAAGCGGCCGAAGACACCAGCCTCGTTCATCCCGCGCAGCGCTACCTCAGGATTGCGCGGACTGGTCAGCACGTCGAGGAACAGCGCATTGGCGCGGGGATCGGTGCGGATATCGTCGGCCAGTTTGGCATCGCGCGCGGCGACGCGCATTGCCAGCGGGTGCACTTCCAGCTCATGCTTGTCGGCCAGCGCGAACATCTCGATCAGCCGAACGGGGTTGCGCGCGAACCAGTCGTCCGATGGGAGCGCGAGGCGACCGCGATCAAGCACGAAGCCGTTCAGGTTGCGCGGTGACCGCCGCAGCAGCGGCAACCCGAACCGGCGACCGCGCGCGGCAAAACTCTCATCGAGATGCGCCATGAACACGCCGGTCAGGTCGCCGACGGTTTTTGCCTGCAGGAAATAATGCCGCATGAACCGTTCGACGCGCGACGCGCTGGCCCGGTCGGCATAGCGCATCCGTTCGGCAATCTCGCGCTGGACGTCAAAGGTCAGCCGGTCTTCGGCACGCCCTGCGATGCTGTGCAGATGGCACCGCACCGCCCACAGGAAATTTTCGGCGCGGTGGAACTGGCGATATTCGATCCGCGTCAGGAGCCCGGCCTCGACCAGCTCGGCGACGCTGCGGACGTTATAGGCATATTTGCCCATCCAAAAGAGCGTATGGAGATCGCGCAGGCCCCCCTTGCCCTCCTTGATGTTGGGTTCGACGACATAGCGGCTGTCACCCATCTTGCGGTGGCGTTCGTTCCGTTCGGCGAGCTTGTCCGCAATGAACTGGCGCGCGGTACCGGCCTGAACCTCGGCCTTGAAACGCCGCGATGCCTCATCATACAGATCGGTATCGCCCCACACATAGCGCGCCTCGAGCAGCGCGGTGCGGATCGTCATGTCCCCCTTCGCCTGGCGCACCATCTCATCGAGCGACCGCGACGAATGGCCGATCTTCAAGCCGAGATCCCACAACGCATATAGCATCGTTTCGATGACCTGTTCTGACCAGGCTGTCTGCTTCCAGGGCGTGAGGAAGCCGATATCGACATCGGAGAAGGGCGCCATTTCCCCGCGCCCATATCCGCCCACCGCGATCAGCGTCAGCCGTTCACTCGTCGTGGCATTGGGCTTGGGATAGAGGCGTTCGGTGGTGAAATCATAGAGCAGTCGGATGATCTGATCGATCAGAAAGGCCATTGCCGCGGTTGCTTCCAATCCGCGCGAGGGATGCTCGATCAGCCGCCGCGCAATCTCCGCACGCCCTTCTGCCAGGGCGTCGGCGAGCAATTTGGTCGCGCCGCGGCGCATGCTGGCGGCGTCGGACATGTCGAGCGCGGCGAGTGCATCGGCGATCATCCGCCGATCGATGATCGCGCGGCGGTGCGGTAGGGTTTCAAAGCGGCTGGCCATGCTTGTGTCGATACCGCCAATCCGTGACGCGGTCACCTGCTGTCGGATTTGCGCATACGGGGCGGCTGAGTATCGATAATGTTAACGATGTTTGGTTACACCTGCAGAATGTTAACCGAGCATCGACAAGACAGTCGCCGGATCGTCTCTGCAATGTTGCAGGCGGTGAGCCAGTTTGTCGCCATCGACGACCTGAGCCGCGCCGAACGCGTTTCGGCAACGCGGCGCATGATCGTGCGCTTTGCCCCGCTGAATCTGGTCACAGCCATCGCGATGTGTGTGGTTTACGCGCTCAGGTTCAACCAGCCTTTCATCCTGATGGCGGGCATACCACTGATTATTGTCGTGCTTGCATCGACCGTGTTGTTTCAAGGCATGTTTCTGCCCCGTTTCCGACTCAGCGCCGAAGCGGTGGATCAGGCGATGAACAGCTATGCTCTGGCGATCGGGATGGCATGGTTTGTCCTGATCGGTGCGCTCAACACCGTCCCGCTTAGCGAAGACCGGGTCGGCATTTCGTGCGTCAACGTTGCCGTGATCTGCCTAGGCGGCACCTTCTTCACGCTGATGCCGACGGCCGGGCTGATCTTCATGTCTGCTGTTGGGGTGCGGCTTGCAATTGATCTGGGCGCAATCGTCGCAGTGCCCTCGCTCTACGTTGCGGCCATTCTTGCCTTCATCCTCGTACTCTACGCCATGGCATTCGGGCAGGCTCGGATGTTCGCCGACCGTGTCCGGACAGGATCCGAACTTGCCGCGCTTGAACGCCAGCGCAGCGATGATGCGCAGCGCGTCGCCGAACAACAGCGTGCGCAGGAACGGGCGCATGAAGCCCGCCGGGCGGCGGAACAACTGGCTGCCGCTGACGACCAACGACGATTGATGGACGATCATGCCCACCGGTTCGAAACCTCCGTTGCGGCCGCAATCGAAATCCTGAGCGCCGCGGCGCATCAACTCGGTGAGTCGACCGCTAAGCTCACCGACATGGGCACGATGAGCGGCGCGCATGTATCTGCCGTTCGCAGCCGTGCGGATACAGTCGCGCAGTCGATGGCCGATGTGCAGCGTGCTGCTGCCGATCTTCGTCAGTCGATCGGGGCAATTTCAGCCGAAGTCGCCAGCCAGGTCGAGGCGACCGCCAATGCCGAGGTCGCATCCAGCATTGCCCGCGCCCAGGCGCGTGCGCTGACCGATAGTAGCGCGGTCGTGCGCGGTATCACCGCCAAGATCGAACGGATCGCCCAGCGTACCAATACGCTGGCGTTGAACGCGCTGATCGAGGCAACCCAATCGGGCAAGGCCGGTGCGGCCTTTGCTGTTGTCGCGGGCGAAGTGAAGGCGCTTGCCGCGCAAACACGTGAAGCCGCGCTCGAGATCGGCCATCACATTGCCGATATGGATGCCAATGCCGATGACGTTGCGGCATCGGTAGATATTATTGCCGGCGACGTCGGGCGGATCGCGGTGGGGGCGAACGACATTGCCCGGGCGATCGAAGCCCAGCGGCTGTCGACGGGCGGTATTTTTGCCGGAGTGGAAAATGCCGGCCACGGTGCAGAGGCTGTCGGTGCGGATTTGCAGGCGCTGGCCGACAAGGCGGATGCAGCGGTCGCGCTTGCGAGCAAAATCGAACGGGTGGCAAGTGACATCGGCATTCAGTCCGAACAGCTTGGCGCCGCCAGCTCGGCGTTCAGCGCACGGCTACGCCGAAGCTGATCCCGCTCGCGCGATCGATTTCAGTTTGTAAACGAGATCGAGTGCTTCGCGCGGGGTAAGCGCGTCGACATCGACCGATTCGATTTCGGTACGCAGCGGATCGCGCGCTTCTTCCACCTGGTCGGCCACAGCGGCGAACAGCGGCAGATCGTCCAGCCCCGCTGCCAACCCACCCGTCTTGGCGCGCCCAGCTTCCAATTTGGCGAGCACTGATTTGGCGCGCGCAATCGTGACCGGGGGCAGCCCCGCCAGCCGTGCCACCGCCAGGCCATAGCTTCGATCCGCTGGCCCCTCTGACACCTCGTGCAGCAGCACCAGATCGCCCTTCCATTCGCGCGCCCGCACATGATGCAGCGTCAGCGCGTCGCAGCGTTCGGCAAGCCGGGTCAGCTCGTGATAATGCGTCGCGAACAGGCAGCGGCAGCGATTGTCTTCATGGATCGCCTCCACCACTGCCCAGGCGATCGCCAGGCCATCATAGGTGCTGGTGCCGCGCCCCACTTCGTCGAGGATGACGAAGCTTTGCGGCGTCGCCTGCGCCAAGATCGCGGCCGTCTCGACCATTTCGACCATGAAGGTCGATCGCCCCCGCGCCAGATTATCCGATGCGCCGACCCGGCTGAACAGACGGTCGACCAGCCCCAGCGTGGCCGATGTGGCGGGAACATAGCTGCCCGCTTGTGCGAGCACGGCGATCAGCGCGTTCTGGCGCAGAAAGGTCGATTTGCCGCCCATGTTCGGCCCCGTGACCAGCCACAGCCGGTTATCCTCCGACAGGCGGCAATCATTGGCAACGAAACGCCCGCCGGACTTTGCCACTGCCGCTTCGACCACCGGGTGCCGCCCGCCTTCGATGTCAAAACAGGCATGATCGACGAGTTGCGGCCGTGCCCAGCCGCCTTCGCTCGCGCGTTCGGCCAGTGCGGTGGCAACATCGAGCCGGGCGAGGGCATCGGCAGTGGCGGCAATGGCTTCGCGGTCTTTCAGCGCAGTATCGGTCAACTCCTCCAGATGCGCAGCTTCAGCCGCCAGCGCATGGGCCCCGGCCTGCGTCACCTTGAGCGCCACTTCATGCAGATCGGGGGCGTTGAAGCGGACAGCGCCTGCCATCGTCTGGCGATGGGTGAAGCCGCTATCGGGGGCCATCAGCGGATCGGCGGCACGCGCGGGCACCTCGATATGATAGCCGAGCACGCCGTTGTGGCGGATTTTCAGCGCGGATATGCCGGTGCGGGTGCGGTACTCGGTCTCCAGCGCCGCAATCGCGCGCCTGCCGCCAGCGCCGCTATCGCGCAGATCGTCAAGCGCGGCGTCAAATCCCGGAGCGATATAGCCGCCGGATGACGCGTCGATCGGCGGCGACGCGACCAGCGCGCGCGTGAGCAAATCGATCAGCGCGCCGTGCCCGCGCAATTGCGGCGCGAGGCGACCAAGTAATGCCGGCTTGGGGTTCACCGCGTCCAGCCGCTCGCCGAGCCGCCATGCCGCGTCGAGCCCGTCTCGCAACTGGCCCAGATCGCGCGGGCTACCGCGCCGCGCCGCCAGTCGCCCGAGCGCACGGCCAACGTCAGGTAAAGCGCGCAAGGTAGCGCGCAGGCCATCGCGCACAGCGGCATCGTCGTGAAAATGCTGCACCAGATCGAGCCGCGCCTCGATCATCGCGCGGTCCATCAACGGCGCGCCGATGTCCGCCGCCAGCAGCCGCGCGCCAGCCCCGGTGACCGTGCGATCGACGGCGTCGAGCAGGCTGCCTTTACGCGCGCCATTGGTCGTCTGGGTCAGCTCAAGGCTTTCACGCGTGGCCGCATCGATCGCCATCGTCTCGGCACTGCGCGTCAGGCGCGGCGGGCGCAGAAATGGAAGCGTGCCTTTGCCGTTGTGATCGAGATAGCGCACCAGCCCGCCCGCCGCCGCGAGCGCCGCGCGGGAGAAGCTGCCGAACCCGTCGAGCGTCGCCACCCCGAAAAGCGCCTTGAGCCGTTCCTCGCCGCCTACGCTATCGAACTCGGATCGCGGTCGGCGGCCGGTGGCGAGATCGGCAAAGTCGGTGGCATCAGAGGCGATGGTTTCCGCCGGGCCCAGCCGCGCAAGATCTGCGGCCACCGATCCGGCATCGCTCTCGATCAGTTCGAACCGCCCTGTGGAGATATCCGCCACCGCAATTGCGACGCCGCCCGCCGCCTCGCCAATTGCCGCGCACCAATTGGCGGCGCGTGCATCGAGCAGCGCTTCCTCGGTCAGCGTGCCCGCCGTCACCACGCGGACAATGGCACGACCGACCAGGGTCTTGCCGGTGCGTTTCTTGGTCTCGGCCGGGCTCTCGGTCTGTTCGGCAATTGCAACGCGGTGCCCGGCCTTGATCAGCCGCGCGAGATACCCTTCCGCCGCATGCACCGGCACCCCGCACATCGGGATCGGCATGCCGTCATGCTCACCCCGTGCGGTAAGCGCGATATCGAGGCAGGCGGCGGCAATCTTTGCGTCCTCGAAGAACATCTCGAAGAAATCGCCCATCCGGTAGAACAACAGGCAATCCTGCGCCTCCGCCTTCAGCGCCAGATATTGCGCCATCATCGGGGTGGGGGCGGTGCCGGTCATCGATCGGGTGATACAGCCAAGTCTCCTATGTTCAAGGCGATGCGCGCCAGGGGTGGAAGAAACGGGATCGTCCCCGTAAAGACCGGGTATCAGCTGAAGGGCCAGCCATGACCGATGAATCGACCGTCCAGTTTTCCGAGCGCGAGGCGCTGT
>CAZWAL010000126.1:0-8265 GCA_964631905.1 uncultured Stakelama sp. | reverse complement strand
ATGGCCGGCGGCGGCATGGACGAACGCATTCTGCTGCGCATGGACGCGATGATCACGTCAATGACACCGAAGGAACGGTCGAAGCCCGAAATCCTCTCCGCCAAGCGCAAGATTCGCATCGCCAAGGGGAGCGGCACAACCGTGCAGGACGTGAACAAACTGCTGAAGATGCACCAGGAAATGTCCACCGCCATGAAGAAGATCAAGAAGATGGGCGGGATGAAGGGCATGATGGCGATGCTCGGCAAGGGCGGTATGGGCGGCGGCCTAGGCGGTCTTGGCAATGCCATCGGCGGGCCGGAGCTTGGCGACATGCTCGGCAAGTCGGGCGGTGGTTTGCCGGGACTTGGCGGCGGCAACCCGATGGGCGGTATGCCCAAATTGCCGCCAGGTTTTGAGAATTTCATCAACAAGAAGAAATAACGGCTTCGGCCACCGATTATCTGATCAGAAAGAAGGAAATATCATGTCTCTCAGCATTCGTTTGTCGCGCGGCGGCTCCAAGAAGCGTCCTTATTACCGCGTCGTCGTTGCCGATGCGCGCAGCCCACGCGACGGCCGCTTCATCGAGAAGATCGGCACCTATAATCCGCTGCTCGCCAAGGACAGCCCGGAGCGGATCAAGCTCGACACCGATCGCGCCAAGCATTGGCTGAGCGTCGGTGCCCAGCCGACCGACCGCGTCGCGCGCTTCCTTGACGTGCTTGGCGTCAAGGAACGCCCAGCACGCAATAACCCGAACAAGGGCAAGCCCGGCGAAAAGGCAACCGAGCGTGCGGAAGAGCGCGCCGAAAAGCTGAAGGCAGCCGAGGAAGCTGCAGCCGAAGCAGCCGCGGCACCAGCGCCCGAGCCTGAGCCCGAAGTGGTCGAAGAAGCACCGGTCGAAGTCGCGGCTGAACCGGTCGCTGAAGAAGCGCCGGCGGCAGTCGTCGAGGAAGCTGCGCCAGAAGCCGCCGCTGCCGAGCCCGAAGAAAAGCCTGCCGACGCATAATGCGCGCCGATCGCCCCGTCACGCTTGCCGTCATCATCGGCGCGCACGGCGTGACGGGCGAGGTCCGCCTGAAAGTCTTCACCGACGATCTGGGCCGCTACAAAAGCTTCAACCAGGGCAAGCTGACCCTGAAATCGGTGCGCCACGGCAGCAACGGCGCCATCGCGCGGATCGCCGAGGTGACGGATCGCAATGCCGCGGAAGCGATGCGCGGCACCGAACTCACCGTGCTGCGCGCCGATCTGCCGCCGCTGGGCGAGGGCGAATATTATCACGCCGATCTGCTGGGTTTGCCTGCGATTTCCACCGAAGGCGAGCCGCTCGGACTGGTCGTCGCGATCGACAATTTCGGCGCGGGCGATGTTATCGAAATCGAACGCCCCGACAAAAAGCGCTTCATGGTTCCCATGCGCGCCGAAGCTGTGCCCGACTGGGATGATGCCCGGCTTGTGATCAACGCGGATTTCGCAGGCGCAGCGTGACCTTCGCTGCCACCATCCTGACCCTCTATCCAGACATGTTCCCGGGGCCGCTTGGCGCTTCATTGGCGGGCAGGGCGCTGGCCGAGGGAAAATGGTCGCTCGACACCCGCAACATCCGCGACTTTGCGACCGATAAGCACCGGACCGTTGATGATACTCCGGCGGGCGGCGGAGCAGGGATGGTGCTGCGTGCCGATGTGCTCGCCGCCGCGATCGACAGCGTTGCGGACGCCAACGGTAAGGGGCGTCCGATCGTAGCGATGACGCCGCGCGGCGCGCCGCTTACCCAGGAACGCGTTCGCCAGCTTGCAGCGGGGCAGGGCGCGATCATCCTGTGCGGGCGGTTCGAAGGATTTGACGAACGGATTTTCGATGCTCGACCAATCGAACAGATCTCCATTGGCGATTACGTGCTGTCGGGCGGTGAAATGGGCGCGCTGGTGCTGCTCGACGCTTGCATTCGGCTGCTTCCCGGCGTAATGGGCGCGGCTTCTAGCGGTGTGGACGAAAGCTTCGAAGGGGGCCTGCTCGAATACCCGCAATATACCCGACCACCATTGTGGGAAGGACGCACGATCCCCGAAGTGCTGCGATCGGGGGATCATGCGAGGATTTCGGCATGGCGAAAGCTGATGGCCGAAACCGATACACGGCTAAGGAGGCCGGACCTTTGGGAGCGCCATGAGGGCGTTCGGGTTCAACCTCCCTCTGGCGCGCACGAACAGACGAAGGAAGAATGAGATGAATCTCATCCAGACGATCGAAGCCGAGAACATTGCCAAGTTTCTCGAGAACAAGAAAATTCCCGATTTCCGCCCTGGCGATACGCTTAAGGTCGGCGTGAAGGTGGTCGAAGGCGAGCGCACCCGCGTCCAGAATTATGAAGGCGTGTGCATCGCGCGTTCGAACAAGGGCATGGGCAGCAACTTCACTGTCCGCAAGATCAGCTTCGGCGAAGGCGTGGAGCGTGTTTTCCCGCTCTACTCGCCCAACATCGACAGCATCGAAGTCGTCCGCAAGGGCGTGGTGCGGCGTGCCAAGCTCTATTATCTGCGCGGTCTGCGCGGCAAGCGTGCGCGCATCGCCGAGCGTCGCGATGCCCGCCCGGAAAAGGGCACTGCTGCCGCCGAATAATCGGCCGACGCAAACACCGGTGAAAAAGCCGCGCCGATTGTTTTCGGCGCGGCTTTTTATTTGGTTTGCACCAAATGCTGTATTATATCTATATTACACCTGACTAATGAGGGTGGGGATCCAATGAACAGCGATAACATGACCGGCGTTGCCGAGCCGGACAGCGCATCCGGGGCGTCGCCCGTCGGCGCGCCCCGCGTCGCGGTTATCGATATTCTGCGCGGGATCGCCATCATCGGCATTCTGTTCATGAACATCAATGACATGGGCCAATCGCTCTACGCCTCGTCGGACGATATCCGGCACCTTGGCTGGGGGCTATGGGATCAGGTCGCGTGGTGGCTGCGCGAGGTGCTTGCCAACGGCACGGCACGTTGCCTGCTCGAAATGCTGTTCGGTGTCGGCATGGTGATCCTGACCGATCGCTTCGCGACCCAGGCAAGCGGCTGGGCGGTGTTGCGGCGCTATTATGTCCGCAACGTCGTGCTGTTCCTGTTCGGCGTGATCCACATGTACATTTTGCTGTGGCCGGGCGATATTTTGCATAGCTATGGCCTTGCAGCGCTTGTCGCGGTTTTTGCGCGAAGCTGGCGGCCGCGATGGCTGTTGGCGCTGGGGCTCTCGCTCGCCTTTTTTCAGCTCTTGGGCGGTGGCTATTTTGGCTATTACCAATCTATGGTCCGCAAGGCTGAAATTGCCGCGATCGAACAACGCGTACAGGCCGGGCAGACGATCACGGCGGCGGACCGCAAACTGCTGACAAAGGCTGCCGAGAACAAAGCCGAACGCGCGAAGGACAAAGCCAAATCAGCCGCGCAGATTGCTGCCGAAGACAAGGGGCGTTCAGGTGACACCCGGAGCTGGGTAAAGACGCAGATCGATGTTTCGCTGGATCGTTTCCCGGCGTTCATGGAAATTTTCGTGATGTGGGAAGCCGCCGGTACGATGCTCATCGGCGCGGCCCTGTTCAAGCTCGGGATCATCCAGGGGGGACGATCGCGACATTTTTATCGGACGATGGCCCTGATCGCCTATGGCATCGCGATTCCGTTGCGAACGATCGGCGCATGGGAACAGACGCGCTTCGGTGAAGGGCCATATTTCATCTGGTTCACGTCAGAAATCGCGCGATTGTTGATGACCATTGGCCATATCGGGCTGGTGCACCTGATCATCGCGAGTGTCGTTGGGCACAAGCTGTTGCGCCCGTTTGAGGCGGCAGGGAAAACGGCGCTTTCGGTATATATCGCACAGACACTGATCACATTGTGGGTGCTGTTCCCGCCGTTCGGGTTTCACCTCTATGGTCAACTCACCTGGGCGCCGTTGATGCTGACCGCCGTCGCCATCAATCTGGTGCTGCTCGTGCTGGCAAACCTATATATGCGCTATCTCGATATCGGCCCGGTTGAATGGGCTTGGCGATCGGTGATCGAGCAGCGTGCATTGCCCTGGCGCAAGCGCTAGGCATCGGTGACTGTTGTCGTGATTTGCGGCCACCCTTTACGCCGTGGATTCAACCCGCAATAACGCGCTGCAACGCGCCCGCAGTCGTCGGGCGACAGATAATCGGAATCGGGGATGCACGGTGGCAAAAAGCGTGAGCGTTGGGTTGTGGCTGTCGGCAGCATTGTTGCCGACGCTGGGGTTTTCCGGATTGACAGCGAACGCGGCAATGGCCGCTGAGCCGGTCGCTGCCACGCCGCTGACGCTGAAGCGGATCTTCGCGAGCCCCGATCTGTCCGGCCCGCAACCGCGCGCGCTTCGGCTGTCGCCCGATGGTCGCCTGCTCACCTCGCTGCGGGCGCGTGCCGATGAAAAGGATCGGTTTGATCTGTGGGCGCTCGATACAACCACGGGCGAGGAACGCATGCTGGTCGATTCCAAGAAGATCGGATCGGGTACCGAGCTTTCCGAGGCGGAAAAGATGCAGCGCGAGCGTGCGCGGATCGGCGGATCGCGGGGGATTGTTGCTTACGACTGGGCGCCCGATGGTAAATCGATCCTCGTGCCGATCGATGGCGATCTGTTCCTCGCGACTCTCGACGGCAAAGTATCGCGGCTGACCGATACCAAGGATGGCGAGCTTAACCCCGTGATCAGCCCGGCAGGCGGTTTCGTCAGCTTCGTGCGCGACCAGAACCTTTTTGTGCAGCCCGTCGCAGGCGGCCCCGCGCGCCAGCTGACCACGACCGGCGCAGGCACCGTCCATTGGGGTGAGGCCGAGTTCGTCGCGCAGGAGGAAATGGATCGCCGCACCGGCTATTGGTGGTCGCCCGGCGACAAACTGATCGCTGTTGAGCGGTTCGACGACGCCCCCGTCGGCATCGTCACGCGCTCCGCCATTGGTGCAGAGGGCACCAAGGTCTTCGATCAGCGCTATCCAGCGGCGGGCACGCCCAATGCGCTCGTCGAGCTTTACGTCATGAAGCCCGATGGTTCGGCGCAGGTGAAGGTCGATCTGGGTGATGATCCCGATATCTACCTCGCCCGGGTCGATTGGACGCCCGATGGCAAGACCCTGCTCGTCCAGCGCGAGACGCGCGACCAGAAGAAGCTCGACATCCTGAGCGTCGATCCGGCGACGGGCAAATCGACGGTACTGTTCAGCGAGAAATCGGGCCCACACAGCTGGGTAAACCTGTCGGATGATTATCATATCATGGCCGATGGCAGCCTGATCTGGCGATCGGAACGCAGCGGTTATGGCCATCTCTATCATTATCGGCGCGGCAAATGGACGCCGCTGACCAGCGGCGACTGGGTGGTTACCCGGCTCGTCGGGGTCGATGAGAAAAAGGCGCGGGTGTATTTCAGTGGCAACAGGGACGATGTGCTCGAACAGCATCTCTACGCCATCGATATCGCGCGCCCAAAGGCTGTGACCCTCTTGACCGAGCGCGGCTGGACCAATGGCGCGAGCATGGACGCCGCCGCGAGCCGCTTCATCATCACGCGATCAAACCCCGGCCAGCCCGCCCAGACCTATCTCGCGGACACCACCGGCAAACGGATCGCGTGGATCAACGAGAATGCGATCAAGCCAGGGCATCCCTATCACCCCTATCTCGCGAGCCATGAGCCGCGCCAGTTCGGCACGCTGAAGGCAGAAGACGGCACCACGCTATATTGGGAAATGATCACGCCGAAACTGGAACCGGGAAAGAAATATCCGGTGTTTTTCCAGCATTATGGCGGCCCCGGTACCGGCCAGCAGGTGACGCGCGGATGGAACGGCGCGCTGGCCCAGTTCCTCGTCGATCAGGGCTATATCTATTTTCAGATCGACAATCGTGGCTCGTATAATCGCGGCAAGGCGTTTGAGGATCACATCTATCACGCGATGGGCACCGTCGAGGTGGCCGATCAGCTCGCTGGGGCGAAGTTCCTGAAGGAACAGTCGTTCGTCGATGCTGATCGTATAGCCACCTATGGCTGGTCCTATGGCGGCTATATGACGATCAAGATGCTTCAGGCGAACCCGGGGGTGTATGCTGCCGGTATCTCGGGCGCGCCCGTGACCAAGTGGGAATTGTACGACACCCATTATACCGAACGGTACCTGGGCGATCCCCGGACCGATCCCAAAAGCTATGCCAACTCAAACGCACTCGCAGATGCCGCCAAGATCAGCGATCCGTTGCTACTGATTCACGGCATGTCCGACGATAATGTGGTGTTCGAAAATGCGACCGCCTTTGCCGCGGAAATGCAGAAAAAGGCCCGTCCGTTTGAGATGATGTTCTATCCCGGCCAAACTCACCGGGTTGGCGGGCCGGGAATCAGCGAGCATCTGTGGACAACGATCCTCGATTTCCTCGATCGACGGATGCCGGCGAAGAAGCGGTAGCGTCGTCCCGAGCCGATTGACGCCCGCCAACCGCTGACCTAGCGTCCCTCCAATCGTTCGGGGGGACGCAATGACGGCAGCGACAGAACTGGCACCGGTGCGCGGCAAAGCGCGCATCGACGTGCTCGATATGATGCGCGGATTTGCGATCCTCGGCATTTTCTTCATGAACATCCCGTTTCAGGCTGCGTCGACCTATGCTCAGTTCGCCGATATCCGGCTGATCGGTTGGTCTGCCGCCGATCAGGCAAGTTGGGCGACGATCCAGATCCTGTTTGAGGGCACCCAGCGGTGCCTGCTCGAATTCCTGTTCGGCGCTGGCATGATGGTGATCGCAACCAAGGCGATGAGCCCGGACGGACCCGTCGCCATAGCCGATCTTTATATGCGGCGGACGATGTGGCTGCTGCTGTTTGGCGCGATCGACATATTTCTGGTGCTGTGGGTTGGCGACATTCTCTCGGTTTATGCCGTGGCTGGGCTGTTCCTGTTTCCGTTCCGGACGCTGGGGCCGCGCGTGCTGCTTGGATTGGGGCTCAGCTTTGCTTTGGTGACGGCGGTGGGCGGGGCGGTCGAATATTCCAGCCGGGCATCGCTTGTCGGGCAGGTGGCGATTGCCCAGCAGCACAAGGCGACCAACACACCCCTGACCAAAGCCGACACAACGGCCCTCACCGAATGGCAGAAGAAACTCGATCGGTTCAAACTGTCAAAGGAAGATGCCAAGAAGATCGCCGACGAGAAGAAAGCACATCAAGGCGGTGCCCTTGCCTATGCCCAGCTGATGTGGGGACAGTGGGTTGAATTTTTCTGGCTCGGCGGGTTCTTCTGGCTGACCGTTGTCGAAGCGTTCTGCGCGATGCTGATCGGTGTGGCGATGTGGAAATGGGGGATCATCCAGGGGCAGCGCAGTGCGCTATTCTATCTGGTCCTTGGAGGGCTTGCGTACGGTTTCGGCATCACGGCGCGCTGGATGGGCGCGCAGGAAATCATGGCGTTTTCTCCGCAACCCAAGACCATCTGGATCACCGCCGAATTCGCGCGGCTGGCGGTCGGGATGGGGCATCTGGCGCTGTTCAACTTGCTCGTAAAGTCACGCATCGGGTGGTTGATCCTGTCGCCGTTCCGCGCGGCGGGGCGGACGGCATTTTCGCTTTATTACATCGAGCAGATCATCGGGCTGCACATTCTGTTCTCCCCCTATGGGCTCAACCTTTGGGGGCGCTTTAGCTGGGTGGAAATGACGGCGATTGCGGCGGCAATCTTCGTTGGCCTTCTGGTCGTTGCCAATATCTGGGTGCGCTATTTTGCGATGGGGCCACTTGAATGGTTGTGGCGCAGCCTGTCCTATCTCAAATGGCAGCCGTTCCGGCACCCGGTCGCCCAACCCGGCTGACATCCACGCTGGACAAAAATGTACCGAGGCGTATGCGACCGCCTTACGTAAGTTTTGGAGCGTCTTATGGGGTACCGGATCGTCGTTGTCGGCGCGACAGGCAATGTCGGGCGCGAAATGCTGAACATTCTGGCCGAGCGGGAGTTTCCGCTGGCCGATGTGGCAGCCGTAGCCTCGTCGCGCAGCCAGGGCACTGAGATCGATTTCGGCGACAGCGGCCGGATGCTGAAGGTGCAGAGCCTCGAGCATTTCGACCCGACCGGGTGGGACATGGCGCTTTTCGCGATCGGTAGCGAAGGTTCGCGGCTGCATGCGCCGCGCTTTGCGGCGGCAGGCTGCACGGTCATCGACAATGCGTCCGAATACCGGATGGACCCCGATGTGCCGCTGATCGTGCCGGAAGTGAACCCGC
>CAZWAL010000125.1:0-8351 GCA_964631905.1 uncultured Stakelama sp. | reverse complement strand
CGGCAAGACCAAATACACCGTCGTCGACGGCACGCCCGAGCTGAAGGCGGCGATCGTCGCCAAGTTCAAGCGCGACAATGGCCTGGATTATGCGACCAATCAGGTCACGGCCAATGTCGGCGGCAAGCACACCTTGTTCAACGCGATGGTCGCGACCGTGGATGCAGGCGACGAGGTGATCATCCCCGCGCCCTATTGGGTCAGCTATCCCGATGTCGTCCTGTTCGCCGGCGGCGTGCCGGTGATCATCGCGGCTGGGGCGGATCAGGGCTACAAGATCACACCTGCCCAGCTCGATGCCGCCATCACCCCGCGCACCAAATGGGTAATCCTCAACTCACCATCCAACCCGACTGGGGCTGCCTATAGTGCCGATGATCTTCGTGCGCTGGGCGATGTGCTGCGCCGTCATCCGCATGTGTGGGTGTTTGCCGACGATATGTACGAACACATCTTGTATGACGGATTCGAATTCGCGACTTTCGCACAGGTCTGTCCCGATCTGTACGAACGCACGCTGACCGTGAATGGCTGTTCGAAAGCCTATGCGATGACCGGCTGGCGGATCGGCTTTGCAGGCGGACCTGCCTGGCTGATCAAGGCGATGGGCAAGCTCCAGTCGCAATCGACCTCCAACCCCTGTTCGATCGCGCAGGCAGCCGCGGTTGCCGCGCTGACGGGCGATCAGGGCTTCCTGAAGGAACGCGCCGCCGCGTTCCAGGTGCGCCGCGATCTGGTCGTGTCGATGCTCAACCAGGCCAACGGCATCACCTGCCCGCGCCCCGACGGCGCTTTTTACGTTTATCCGGAGATTTCGGCACTGATCGGCAAGCGCACGCCAAAGGGCGTCGTGATCGATACCGATGAGGCATTTGTGGCGTATTTGCTCGACGAAGCGCGGGTTGCGGCGGTGCAGGGGGCGGCATTCGGGCTCTCGCCCGCGATGCGGATCAGCTATGCGACATCAGAATCTGTGCTGATCGAAGCGTGCGAACGTATCCAAACCGCCTGTGCCGCCGTATCTTGAACGGATCGGCCAGCACGGGTTCATCGCCCCCAAGTATATCTTGGGGTTGAACGAGCACGGATCGCCCCGATCTGAACGGCTCGTTCCGGCGCCCCTTCCCTGCGCCGAACCCATAAGGATCAGGTTGATGACCAAGGTGTTGAAATCGTCGCTGCTGTGGCAGGTGTTGGGCGGGTTTGTGCTCGGCACGCTTGGCATCATCGCGTTCCAGCCCGCCGAGGCGACCCGCACGCTGACCAGCCACGTCTCAGCCATTTCGCCGTTCCATGGCTGATCGCGTTTCTTGTGTAACCATGGCGGGTCGCGCCGCGTAATCAGCGCATGACCACCAAGAGGAAACCCATGACCCGAACGATCATCGCCGCTGCCGGTTTCGCCGGTCTTGCCCTGCTCGCCTTTGCCGGCGGCAGCGCCAATGCCGAACGCGCCGTCATCATTCCCGCTGCGCTGAAGGATGTGCCCAAAACAGCGGGCATGCAGACTGCGGTACTGGCCGGGGGCTGCTTCTGGGGCATGGAAGCGGTGTTTGAAGGCATCAAAGGCGTGCAGTCGGTCACGTCGGGCTATGCCGGTGGCACAGCAGAGACCGCGCGCTACGATATCGTCAGCACCGAGACGACACGCCATGCTGAGGCGATCAAGATCGTCTATGATCCCCGCGTGGTGAGCTATGCCACGCTGCTGCGCGTTTATTTCTCGGTTGCGCACAACCCCACCGAGCTCAACCGCCAGGGCCCGGATACCGGCCCCAGCTACCGTTCGGCAATCTTCCCGCAGAACGCCCAGCAAAAGGCGGTTGCCGCGGCGTATATCGCGCAATTGCAGAAAACCCGCGCGTTCGGCCAGCCGATCGTGACGCGGATTGAGACCGGCAGCTTCTTCCCGGCCGAATCCTATCACCAGGATTTCTTCCGCCAGAACCCCTATCACCCTTATATCGTGCGCTTCGACAAGCCCAAGGTCGCGGCGTTCAAAGCAGCATTTGCGGGGATCGCGCGCTAGGCCTTCGTCAGCGATGACCCCTTCCCCTCAAGGGAAGGGGTCATCGCCCGTCGCAATTCTGATTTCCGTTCACGCCGCCAGTGCAAAGCGCAGCAGGCGATCCTCAACCGGCACCAGCGCTTCGCCCGCACACCCCATTGCGCGCGCAATTTCCGGATGCGCGGCATCGAGCCCGCCGGTGAGCGCGCCGAAGGCGGGCAGCACGATCTTCGTCGGACTTGCCACGAAACACCGGCGCGAGACGTGGCGGCCGCGCACCTGCACGCGCAGCTTGGGGTGGAAATGTCCCGATAGCTCGGGACGTCGCTCGGCCGGGTCGGCTTCATGGCGCAGCACCATGCCATCGACAACCGCTTCATCGACCACCGCGCCGCCATGATGATCGGCAGGCGCAGGATCGTGATTGCCCGTCACCCAGGTCCAGCGCGCACGCGCCGTCAGCGCCCGTAACATCGCCTGTGCGCGGGATGGCAGCCGGCCCGAACCTGCGGAATCATGAAAACTATCGCCCAGGCACCAGATTTCTGCCGGGTCGACCGCATCGACAATCGCCGTCAGATCGCTAAGCGTGGCGATGCTGTCATACGGCGGCAGCATCTGCCCGAATGATGCGAACCAACTCGCCTTTTCGAAGTGCAGATCGGCGACCAGCAATGCGCGCCGGGCAGGCCAGAACAGCGCCCCCTGTGGCAGCGCAAACAACGCATGATCGGCGAACGAAAAGGGAACCATCGCCCTGCTATGCCGCGATCGCGCGCGCCGGGCAATGGGCCAGTGCCGCGTAACCTTCGCGGCTGCAACAAATCGGTTGCACCGGCCAACCACAGGCGTAAAGCGCGCCGTTCCGCAAAGAGCACCCAATCTATGTCCGCTGCTGACACTGTGCCTGAGGATACCCGCCAAACCAGCCGCGCCACGCTTATGCTGGCGATCGGCGCGATCGGCGTGGTGTTCGGCGATATCGGCACCAGCCCGCTTTACGCGTTCCGCGAAGCGCTCGGCCAATCGGCGGCGGGTGGCATCGATGCAAGCGAGATTCTGGGCGTGCTCTCGCTGGCGATCTGGGCGCTGATCATCGTCGTCACGTTCAAATATGTGCTGTTTCTGATGCGCGCTGATAATCAGGGCGAGGGCGGTGTGCTGGCGCTGACGGCGCTGGCGCGGCGATCCATCGGCACGCGGGCCTCGATTGCGCTGGTGCTCGGCGCGGCAGGCGCAGCGCTGTTCTACGGTGATGCCATCCTAACCCCCGCGCTATCGGTGCTGTCGGCAGTCGAAGGCCTGAAGACCATCCCCGGTGCCAGCGGACTCATTACCGAACCGGTCATCCTTGGCGTGACCATCGCCATTCTGGTCGGGCTGTTCTTCATTCAGTCGCGCGGCACAGCAAGCGTCTCCAAATTGTTCGGCCCGATCTGTGTATTGTGGTTCGTGTCGATCGGCGGACTTGGCGTGTACCATATCGCCAATCAACCTGGCGTGCTGGCGGCGCTTTCCCCTATTTACGGCATCAGCTTCCTGCTGCAGCACGGCGTGATCGGCCTGTTCGTGCTTGGCGCCGTATTCCTGGCGGTCACCGGGGCGGAGGCGCTGACCGCCGATATGGGCCATTTCGGACGTTTCCCGATCCAGCTCGGCTGGTTCGCGCTGGTTTTCCCGGCACTGGTGTTCAACTATCTTGGCCAGGGCGCTTTTGCGCTCAATGCGATGCATGCTGCCGATGCATCCGGCCAGCCCTTCGTCAATCAGGACTGGTTCTTCCTGCTGGCCCCGGGGCCAATGCGCATTCCGCTGGTACTGCTTGCGACAATGGCGACGATCATTGCGAGCCAAGCTGTCATCACCGGCGCCTTTTCGCTTACCCAACAGGCAATCCAGTTGGGGCTGCTACCCCGCTTGCGCATTCGTCAGACATCGGCGGACAATTCGGGCCAGATCTATCTGCCGGCGATCAACTGGCTGCTGCTGATCGGGGTGCTCGTACTCGTCACCCAGTTCCGGAGTTCATCGGCGATGGCGGCTGCATACGGCATCGCCGTGACGGGGACGATGGTGGTCACGACATGCCTTGCCTATCTGGTGGTGCGGCACCACTGGCATTGGGGTCGCCTGCAGACGATCCTGCTGATCGTGCCGTTCCTCGCCCTCGACCTGATCTTTTTCGGGTCGAACATCCTGCGCGTGATCGAGGGTGGATGGGTACCGCTGCTTGTCGCCGCGCTGATCGGGCTGATCATTGCCACCTGGCGGCGCGGCAAGGCGATCGTCGGCGCGTTCGAAGCGCGACAGAGCATCCCGCTTGCCGATCTCGCCGCCGCTCTTGCCAAACGCCCGCCCGAACGCGTCGAGGGCACCGCCGTGTTCCTTACCGCAAACCCGGACAATACACCTGGCGCGCTGCTGCATAATCTGAAGCACAACAAGGTGCTGCACGAACGCAATCTGATCGTCAGCGTGCGCACCGCCGATCGCCCGATCATCCCGGTTGAAGAACGCGCAACCGTGGCGCGGATCGACGATAATTTCACCAGCGTTGTGCTGAAATACGGCTTTATGGAAACACCCGACGTGCCGCACGACCTGACCGTGCAGCTGGCGATCACCCCGATGAAGACGAGCTATTTCATCGGCCGCAACACGCTGAAGGCATCGGGTCAGGTCGGCATGCCGCTGTGGCAGGACCGCATCTTCATGTTCCTGCAAAGAAACGCCAGCGACCCCACCGATTTCCTGCGCATCCCGCCCGGCAAAGTGCTCGAACTGGGCGAGCAGGTAACGGTTTAAGCCCCTTACCCGGCGTATAGCTTCACCAGATCGAACAGGTAATCGCGGCCGGCATAGAGTGATTCGATCTTCAGCCGCTCATTCAGGCCATGGGTGCCATTGCCGTCCGGATCGATGAAGATGCCAGGTGCGCCGTAGACTGGAATGCCGATTGCCTGGAGGAAGATGCCATCGGTCGCGCCGGTCGACATCAGTGGCAGCAAGGGCACACCGGGAAAATGCTTCGCGGCCAGCTTGCGCGCCGGGTCCATGATCTTGGGATCAAGCTTAGTCGGAATGGCGGTTGGGCGCACCGGCGCATTCGCCGTTACCGTCACCAGTGGCCCCGCGAGTTCCTGGAGCTTCAATCGGGTCTGCTCCACCGTTTCGCCGGGGAAGATCCGGCAATTCACATTGGCCGATGCACGCTGGGGCAGTGCATTTTCGGCATGGCCCGCCGTCAGGATCGTGGTGACGCAGGTGGTTCGCAACGTGGAATGCATCGCCTTGTCACGACTCACCAGCGCATCCGCCTCGGCATCGAGCGGGTTGGCGAGCAACCGGGTGATCGCCTCGCCGATCGCGCCGCCGGACGCCGCCGCGGTTGCGGTGAAGAAGGCGCGGGTCGTGTCCGTGAATTTCACCGGGAATTCATAGCCCTGCACCGCCTTAATCGCATCGGCGAGCTCATAAATCGCATTCTTGGGTACCGGCTGCGAGCTGTGTCCACCGGGATTGGTGGCGAGGAAGGTGTAGTTCTGGGCGGCCTTTTCCCCCACCTGCATCGCGAGCAGCTGGCGCTTGCCGCTCGCGTCATAGCGGCCCCCACCGCCCTCGTTCAGCGCGAATTCCGCGGCGATTAGATCGGGCTTGTTCTGCGCCAGCCACTGCGCGCCGTTCCAGGCAAAAGTGGTCTCCTCACCACAGGTGAGCGCCAGCTTGATCGTGCGCTTCGGCTTATAGCCGTCCTTTTTGAAACGGATCAGGCTGTCCGCCCAGACCGCCGCCTGTGCCTTGTCGTCCATCGTCCCGCGGCCATAATAATAGCCGTTCTCCTCGATCAGCGTGAACGGATCGCGCACCCAATCCTCACGCTTGGCCTCGACCACGTCGAGATGACCGAGCAGCAGCATCGGCTTCAGCTTCTTGTCGCTGCCCGGGAGCACTGCGACGAGCCCGCCGTCCTTGGGGTGATCGGGCACGCTGAAATAGGTGATATCGCCATCGGCATAGCCCGCCGCCTTCAGCCGCGCGCCAATCTGTGCCGCGGCCTGGGTGCAGCTGCCCGATGACAACGTGGTGTTGGTCTCGACCAGTTCCTTGTACAGGCCAAAAAACGCCTGCTGATCAGGCCGCGACTGCGCCTGCGCGGCGATAGGGGCGGCAAGCGCCGTCAACGCAACCCCGGCGCCGAGCGCGACCTTTACCAGCTTGGCACCCATTGTCGTTCCGCGCATCATCTCGCCCACCCTGTTTGATCGTTCTCTGCAAAGTAGATCGGTTTTGCGACCGATTGGCAACCAGCGATCAGCGCTGGCGACGCGGCAGCGAGACGCGCACTTCGCGATTGGCGAAATCGATGTCGATCCGTCGGAACTGGCGCAGGGCATCCATCCCGAGCAGCAAGGCCGGGCGATTGCGGAGCCCAAAGGCGGCAAAGGGCGCGGCGTCATTGAACGCGACCGGCAGCGTCTGGAACACCACTCCGCCCACGGTCACGTCCCTGACCACCCCGTAATCGGCCTCCAGCTTGGCGCCGGTGACGCTGGTGAGCGAGATGACGCTTGACTGCTCGCGCTTGTCGCCCACCAGCCGTTGCATCGCCAGATTGCCGAGCGACACCGCCGTCCCCGTATCGAGGATCACGCGGATTCGCTTGCCGCGGAAATAAGCATCGGTCACGACAAGCTGACGGAACTGGTTGCGCGCGCGGATCACGATTTCATCGGGGCTGTTCCCAAAGCCGCGCGGTCGCGCCGTGGCGCCGATCAGCCGCATCTGGCCGGTTTCGAAATCGATCCGAATGGCATGGCCCGCCAGCAGATCGAGCCCGAGCAACCCCGGTGCGCCAAGATCATTGCCGCGAAAACTCGGCGCTTCGATCCGCCGCACTTCGACTGGCCCTACCCGCAGCGCGGGAATGACGACCGTGGCGACGCTGCCCGATCCGGTGAGTGAGGTGACGCGTACCGGCTTGCCACGCCCCAGCTTCAACAGCGCAGCCAACTCGTTCGAGATGACCGATCGCTCGGCCCCGGTATCGATCGTGAAGGGAAAGGGCCCCTCGCCCGCAATCGTCACCGGTACGGTCAGTCGCCCGGGAATGTCGCTGCCCATTGCGATGACGCTTTCAGTCGTCAGCGGCGGCGCCGGGGCAGGGTCGCCGGACGCAGGTACGGCGATCTGGCCTGACGCGGCACTGGCGCTGGCGAGCAGCAAGAGAAACATCAGACTGGGCTTGCCGCGCATGCCAGCGGGATACGCCCCGCTCGCCGCACCGACAAGCGATCAATCGAGCCGCATCGCCTCCACCGCCAGCGCTTCGGCCTCGATCAGGATTGCATCGTCCGCCAGCCCCTGCGGCACGCTCTCGCGCCCCACCATCACCAGCACCGGCACTGCCAGCGGTGACACGCGTTCCAGCGCAACATGCAGCATCGTCCCCGCCGCGCGGTCGAGCAGGTCGGCGAGCCGCCCGACATCGGTCATCCGCGCGCGTGCATCGGCCCAGGCCGCCTTCAGCAACAGATGTTCGGGCTCATACCGGCGCAGCACGTCATAGATGAGGTCGGTGGAGAAGGTGACCTGCTTGCCCGTCTTGCGCTTGCCCGGCTGCTGGCGCTCGACCAGCCCGCCGATCACCGCGACTTCGCGAAACGCCCGTTTCAGCAGGTGCGACCCCTGCACCCAGTCGACGAACTCGTCCTCCAAAATGTCGGCGGAGAACAGCGCGGCGGGGTCGGTCACCGGATCGAGTGAATAACAGGCGAGCGCATAGTCGTTCGACACAAAACCCAGCGGCTTCAGCTCCAGTGTCTCCATCCGCCGAGTGAGCAGCATGCCGAGCGATTGGTGCGCGTTCCACCCCTCGAAACAATAGGCGACCAGATAATGCCGCCCCTCATGCGGGAAGGTTTCGACGAGCAACTGCCCTGGTTGCGGCATGATCGATCGCTTTGCCTGTATCTCCAGCCATTCGCGGACATCGGGCGGAAAGCGGTGCCAGCCGCTCGGATCGGCGAGGAAACCGCGCACCCGGTTCGCCAGATTGGTGGTCAGCGGCATCCGCGCGCCGCCATAGCTGGGGATGCGTGCTGGCCGCGCAGTCGCCCGCACGATCAAATCCTCGGTATCGATCTTCTCGACCTCTAGGCTCATCCCTGCGAAGAAAAATGTATCGCGGACCGAGAGCGTCGCCGCGAACCCCTCCTCCACCCGCCCCAATTGCCGCCCGTTGCGAAACCGCACGTTTAGCATCGTTGCCTCGACGATGATGCCGGCATTCAGCCGGTGTTGCGCCACGAATTTGGGGTGGCTGACGCGCCAGAGTGCACCGCCA
>CAZWAL010000124.1:0-8374 GCA_964631905.1 uncultured Stakelama sp. | reverse complement strand
TCATCGCGCAGGCACCCGCCTTGTGCAGCAGCGGCAGATTCTCGCTGATCGCGTCATAGGATTCCATTTTGAACCCCCACCAGTCAGCCCACACCGCAGCGCAGGTGTCATTCGCCTTCAGCAAGTCGCCAATCTTATAGGCTTCAACCGCGTGGTGGAACGCGGTCACCTTGTAACCGAACTCCTTGGCCATATCCATGACGAGCGCCATTTCATCGGCGCGGTAGCAATGGTTCTGAACCAGGATTTCGCCGGAAAGCACGCCGCGTAGCGTATCCATGCCGATGTCGCGGCCGGGCATTTCGCCGCCATCACGCTCATATTTATCCCATTTGCGCTTGTACTCGGCGGCGCGCGCCCAGGTCTGGCGGTCGACCGCGATATTGCCCATCCGGGTGGACGGCTGGCGACCCTTGCCGCCATAAACGCGCTTGGGATTTTCGCCGCACGCCATCTTCATGCCGTACGGCGCGCCGGGGAACTTCATGCCCTGCGCGGTGCGGGCATAGACGTTCTTGAGCACGACCGATCGACCGCCGAACAGATTGGCCGAACCCGGCAGAATCTGCAGCGTGGTCACGCCGCCATTGGCGAGCGCACGGCTGAAACCGGGGTCCTGCGGCCACACACTGTGTTCGGCCCATACATCGGCGGTGACGGGGCTGGTCGCTTCGTTGCCGTCCGAATGCGCTTCGACGCCGGGCGAAGGATAATTGCCGAGATGGCTGTGGATATCGATGATTCCGGGGGTCAGCGTCTTGCCGGTGCCGTCGATCACCACCGCGCCGGCCGGGGCGGCGATCGTCTGGCCGATCTCGACGATCTTGCCATCGGCAAACAGCGCCGAGCCGCGCTCAATCTTGCCGCCTTCGCCATCGAAAATGGTGACGTTGGTGACCAGTGTCGGCTGGCCGGGATAGGCGTGATAGGTGGAGGGGAACGGGTTGTGATCGAAGCCCTTGCCCATCCCGGGGCCGGACTTGGCAGGTGCGCTTGCCGCATTTCTGGGCCTGGCGTCGCCTGTCGTCGTGCAGGCAGAAAGCAAGGCCGCCAACGCCGCGATTGCCACCGAAGCGCGAAGGCGCCCCCAATCAACCTCATTTACCATGCGGACCCCTTCGGCCTTGTTCTCGTCGTCCGCACGAGCATTCCGGCATTGTGCGCCGCTGTCAAATGGTTGGTTGCAGATTGCGATCAGGCAGCGATGCCGGCGCGTTCTGACTGGATCCAGGCAATTGCTGATCGTCGATCATCAAACATCGCTATCCCGGGGCGCACAGCGCAGATCCGCTGCATCTGGAGCCTCAACAACGCCGAGGGTGCAAAAAAGCCCACTCTGTGTGCCCATAGCGGTTTGCTGGCCGGATCGCTCATCATCCGGCAGACCGTGTCAATTGCGGCTGTGCTCGCCACCTGCGTCTGGGCCAGATCATAGAGCAGACTATGGCGACCGAAATCCTTGCCGAGCTGTCGAGCGGCCTGCCGGGATATGGTGACCATATGCGCCACCATGGCTTCGTCCAGATAGCCTACGACACGCGCAAAGACGATCGCATTGACCTTGTCGATCACAAATCGTTCCAACGCCATCTCCGCCAGCATTTTCGGCCAATCGCCGTAAAGCGATAAAAAGGCAGAACCGCTAAAGCGCGCGTTAATGGCGCCGCCAGCGCCCACCCGTTATGGGTAGGCGTCGACGATCCGTGATTAGAGCGACCGCCCGATCAGTTCTTTCATGATCTCGTTCGTGCCGCCGTAAATCCGGCTGACGCGTGCCCCGCGCCACATCCGCGCGATCGGATATTCGTTCATATAGCCCGCGCCACCATGGAGCTGCAGGCACTTGTCCATCACTTCCCATTGCAGATCGGTGTGCCAGAGCTTGGCCGCCGCGCCCTCGGTCGGGGTCAGTTCCTTGGCGAGGTGGCGCTTGATCGCCCAATCGAGATGGGCCCAGCCGACCTGTAGCTTGGCCTTCAGGTCCGCCAGCACGAAGCGGGTGTTCTGGAAATCGAACACCGTACCCATGAAGGCCTTGCGATCCTTGGTGAAAGCGACGGTATCGTCGAACGCGCGCTGGGCGGATGCCTGCACGCCGATCGCGATCGACAGGCGTTCCTGCGGCAACTGGCTCATCAGATAGATGAAGCCCTTGCCCTCCTCGCCGAGGCAATTGGTCATCGGTACGCGGACGTCTTCGAAAAACAGCTCTGACGTGTCAGCGGCGTCCTGCCCGATCTTGTCGAGGTTGCGACCGCGCTTGAAGCCTTCACGATCAGCCTCGACCAGAATGATCGACATGCCTTTATAGGCAGGCTTGGCATCGGGATCGGTCTTGGCGACGACCAGGATCAGATCGGCATTCTGCCCATTGGTGATGTATGTTTTGGAGCCGTTGATGACATAGTGGTTGCCATCCTTCTTCGCGCTCGTCCGGATTGACTGCAGGTCGGAACCCGTGCCCGGCTCGGTCATCGCAATCGCGGTGATCGTCTCGCCTGAGACGAGGCGCGGCAGCCACTGTTTCTTCTGCTCTTCTGAACCGTACTGGACGATGTAATCGCACACGATGTCTGACTGGAGCGAAAAGCCGAGCGGCACGCCGATGTACGACACTTCCTCATCGACGATCGCGTTGTATCCGAAATCGAGGCCCAACCCGCCATATTCCTCGGGCACGGTGGGGCAGAGCATGCCGATCGCGCCGCCCTTCTTCCAGATTTCCTTGTCGACGATGCCGGCTTCTTCCCAGTCGTTTACATGCGGCACCGCCTCTTTCTGCAAAAAGCTGCGGACGGTCTGGCGGAAAGCCTCATGATCCTCGCCATAAGCGAAGCGGCCGGGAAGCGTGTCGAGCATGTCAGTCCTCTCTTGAAACCTTTTGCCCAAACTGCGGTGGCGGGGCGACGCGGTCAATAGGGCTGTTGGGGCAAATGGCAGCGGCCTCGACACGCCGTTTCAGCGGAGTAAGGTCGGTAAAACGAAAAACGCAGGAGAGATTATGAAACTGGCCAGCCTCAAATCCGGGCGCGACGGCAAACTGATCGTCGTTTCGCCCGATCTGGCCTGGTATGCCGATGCCAGCCATATCGCGCCGACGATGCAGGCGGCGCTCGACGACTGGGATCACGTCGCCCCCGCGCTTCGCAACCTGTCGACCGATCTGGAGCATGAAGCCATCCCGATGCGGCGCTTCCACGAACATGGCGCCGCGGCGCCATTGCCGCGCGCGTACCAATGGGCCGATGGCTCTGCCTATGTGAACCATGTCGCGCTGGTGCGCCAGGCCCGAGGTGCCGAAATGCCCGAGAGTTTCTGGCACGATCCGCTCATGTATCAGGGCGGATCGGACGGCTTCCTTGGGCCGCGCGACGATATTCCGTTGAAGGACGAAGCCTGGGGCTGCGATCTTGAAGGCGAAGTGGTCGTGGTGACGGGCGATGTGCCGATGGGCGCGAACCGCGAAGAGGCGTTGGCGAGCATTCTGCTGGTCGGGCTCACAAATGACGTCAGCCTGCGCAACCTCATCCCCGGTGAACTCGCCAAAGGTTTCGGCTTTTTCCAGTCCAAACCTGCCAGCGCCTTCTCGCCGGTGTTCGTGACGCCCGATTCGCTGGGCGACTGGTGGCAGGACGGCAAGCTGCACCGCAAACTGATGATCGACCTGAACGGCAAGCCGCTCGGCCGGGTCGAGGCCGGCGAAGACATGACCTTCGATTTCGGTACGCTGATTGCGCACGCCGCCAAAACGCGGGCGCTGGGGGCAGGCACGATCATCGGATCGGGTACGGTATCCAATCGCGGTGCCGATGGCGGGCCGGGGAAACCCATCGCCGATGGCGGGGTGGGCTATGCGTGCCTCGCCGAAGTGCGTACGGTGGAGACGATCCTGGGCGGCACGGCGGTGACGCCTTTTCTAAAGGCTGGCGATACGGTGCGGATCTGGGCCGAAGATGATCGCCATCATCCTATTTTCGGGGTGATCGAGCAGACAGTGATCGCGGGGTAACAACGCTTAGCGCGCGGCGCGGGGCTTCTTCCAGAATGCCTGCGCGACCAGCGCCGCTGCAACATAGACTGCATAGAGCGCCAGCGACGGCAGCAGCATCAGCGCCGATGCCGACAGCACCAGAATGCCGATCGCGGCATCGATGGCGGGAACGCGAACCTGGCGGGTCTTGGCACGTGTGATCGGCTGCATGTACATGGACGCTGCTCCTGTCTCGGTCGCATAATGCACGACGCAGGTTAACGATCCCTGACGGGGCTGCCCGTGCCTCGCCGCTTTGTGCAACGAAAAGGATGACGCCCGATGATCGAAGCCAAGCGCACCCCCGACGAGTGTTTCAAGGACGTGCCTGATTTCGATTTCCCGGTGCGCTATGTCGATGATCTGCCGGGCTATGAAGGGCTGCGCGGTGCCTATATCGATGCCGGTCCGACCGATGCCGACCGTGTGTTCCTGTGCCAGCATGGAGAGCCGAGCTGGAGCTTCCTCTATCGCCGCATGATCCCGGTGTTTCTGGAAACCGGCGCGCGGGTGATCTGCCCCGATTTTCTGGGCTTTGGCCGCTCCGACAAGCCGGTGCGGCAGGAGGATTACAGCTTCGATTTCCACCGCAACTGGCTGATCGCGCTGGTCGAGCGGCTTGATCTGCAAAATATCACGCTGGTGGTGCAGGATTGGGGCGGGCTGATCGGGCTGACCTTGCCGGTGGCGCCGGGCTTCGACGAACGCATCAAACGGTTGATCGTGATGAACACCGGCATTGGTACCGGCGCATCGCCCGGCCCGGGCTTCATGATGTGGAAACAATACGCTCTGTCGACTCCGGATTTGCCGATCGGCGCGCTGATCGCGCGCGGTACGCCGCATCTAACGCCCGCCGAAATCGCCGCCTATGACGCGCCTTATCCTGATGCGAGCTATAAAGCCGGTGCGCAGATTTTCCCTGCGCTGGTACCGGTTGAACCCGATATGCCGGGTGCTGCAATTGGCCGGGAAGCCGTGAAATTCTGGTCCGAACGCTGGACCGGCCCCAGCTTCATGGCGGTGGGGGATGCCGATCCGGTGCTGGGGCCAGCGCAGATGGAGGCATTGCGCCACCAGATCAGGGGCTGCCCGCCACCGATGATGATCGCGGGCGGGGGCCATTTCGTCCAGGAATGGGGTGAACCGATCGCGCGCGCGGCAATTGCTGCCTTTGGCGGGCGCTGAACCCCTCGCCAACGGCGTTGAAATTTTATAACAAGGTACCGATAAGCGAGTCCCGGGCAGGCCGGGCGTCGCATTGGAGAGATCATGGCTGGCGATCTGCCGCGTGCCAATTTGCAACCGCTGACGCTGCACGTGCCCGAGCCGAAGTTCCGGCCGGGCGATGCGGTCGATTTCGTCGACATCGATGTGCCCCCGGCGGGCAGCGCCCCGCGTCCGGATATCGCCGCCCAGCCGGATAGCTTTACCGCGCTGGCCTACACGCTGATCCGCGTGCTGGACGATGACGGCCAGGCGGTGGGCCCCTGGAACCCGCGCCTATCGCCCGATGCGCTCCGCAAGATGCTGCGCAGCATGGCGCTCGTCCGTGCGTTCGACGAACGAATGTTCCGCGCCCAGCGCCAGGGCAAGACCAGTTTCTACATGAAGTGCACAGGGGAGGAGGCAATCGCCGTCGCCGCCGCACAGGCGCTCGATTACGAAGACATGTGCTTTCCGTCGTACCGCCAGCAGGGCCTGCTCATCACGCGCGGCTGGTCGCTGGTCGACATGATGAACCAGATTTATTCGAACAAGGGCGATCGGCTGCAGGGCAAGCAGCTGCCGATCATGTATTCGGTGAAGCAAGCCGGATTCTTCTCGATTTCGGGTAATCTCACCACCCAATATCCCCAAGCCGTCGGTTGGGCGATGGCGAGTGCGGCCAAGGGCGATACCCGGATCGCCGCCACCTGGTGCGGCGAGGGATCGACGGCGGAGGGCGATTTCCATTCGGCGCTCACCTTTGCCAGTGTGTACCGCGCGCCTGTGATCTTCAACGTCGTCAACAATCAATGGGCGATCAGCAGCTTTTCAGGGTTCGCGGGCGCAGAATCGACGACCTTTGCGGCCCGCGCGATCGGCTATGGCATTGCGGGGCTGCGGGTCGACGGCAATGACGCGCTCGCCGTTTATGCCGCCACCGCCTGGGCGGCGGAGCGTGCGCGGACCAACCAGGGGCCGACGCTGATCGAGCATTTCACCTACCGTGCCGAAGGCCATTCGACCTCTGACGATCCCGGCCAATATCGGTCGGCAGGCGAGCCCAATGCGTGGCCGCTCGGCGATCCGATCAAGCGCCTCAAGGATCACCTGATCGCGATCGGCGAATGGGATGAGGATCGCCATGCGGCGCAGGACCTCGAGCTCGCAGAAATGGTGAAGGCAGCCCAGAAAGAAGCCGAAAAAAACGGTATCCTCGGTCATGGCCTCCACCAGCCGCTCGACAGTCTGTTCGACGGTGTGTTCGAGGAAATGCCCTGGCACCTGCGCGAACAACAGGCGCAGATGATCGCCGAGGAAACCGCGAGTGGCCGACCATGGGCGGTGAAGTGATGAGCGACGATCCTGAAAAGACCGGCGGCGAATCCACCCGCATGAACATGATCCAGGCGATCAATTCCGCCATGGACGTGATGATGGCCCGCGACCCCGATATCGTCGTGATGGGCGAGGATGTCGGCTATTTCGGCGGTGTGTTCCGCGCCACCGCTGGCCTGCAGGCGAAATATGGCAAGCAGCGCGTGTTTGATACGCCGATCACCGAATGCGGCATCATCGGCGTTGCGGTGGGGATGGGGGCTTATGGTCTGCGCCCGGTGCCCGAAATCCAGTTCGCCGATTACATCTATCCCGCGCTCGACCAGCTGGTGAGCGAGGCGGCGCGGCTGCGTTATCGCTCGAATGGCGAGTTCACCTCGCCCATCACGGTGCGCTCGCCCTTTGGCGGCGGCATTTTCGGCGGGCAGACGCATAGCCAGTCGCCCGAGGGTATCTTTACCCATGTGTCGGGCGTCAAGACCGTGATCCCGTCGACCCCCTATGACGCCAAGGGCCTGCTGATCGCCGCGATCGAGGATAATGATCCGACGATCTTCTTCGAACCCAAGCGCATTTATAACGGCCCGTTCGACGGGCATTGGGACAAGCCGACCCAGAACTGGTCGCAACATCCCGCAGGCGAGGTGCCCACGGGCTATTACAAGATCGAGCTCGGCAAGGCGAAGATCGTCCGCGCAGGCGAGGCGCTGACCGTGCTCGCCTATGGTACGATGGTGCATGTCGCGCTCGCGGTGATGACCGAGGCGGGCGTGGATGCCGAGGTGATCGACCTGCGCACGCTGGTGCCGCTCGATATCGAAACGATCGCGGCATCGGTGAAGAAAACCGGGCGCTGCATGATCGTGCATGAGGCGACACGGACCAGCGGCTTCGGCGCGGAACTGTCCGCACAGGTGCAGGAACGCTGCTTTTACCATCTCGAAGCACCGATCGAGCGCGTCACCGGTTTTGACACGCCCTATCCGCACAGCCTTGAATGGGCCTATTTCCCGGGGCCGGTCCGGATCGGCGAGGCCCTCAAGAAAATCATGAAGGACGCATAATGGCGCGGTTCACGTTCAAGCTTCCCGATATCGGCGAAGGCATTTCGGAAGCCGAAATCGTCGCCTGGCACGTTGCGGTCGGCGACCGGATCGAGGAAGATCAGCAAATCGCCGACATGATGACCGACAAGGCGACCGTGGAAATGGAATCGCCGGTATCGGGCGTGGTGGTGGAGCTGGCGGGCGAGGTTGGCGATCAGGTGTCGATTGGTGCCGCTTTGGTCGTGATCGAGACGGACCGTGATTTTTCGGCGGATGAAGCGCCCGCGCTCCGCGATGAAGCGCCTGCCGAGCTGAAGGTTGCGCCACCCAGCGACGAACAGGTCGAGGTGGCCAATCAGTATGAAGCGGAAAATCCGGGGACACCGATAAGCATTCCTGCTTCCGCTTCCCCGGCGCAGGCCGGGGCTCAGTTGCGCGCGGCTGGTGATGAAGGGCAGCTCGCGACATTGGCAACCTCCTCAACTGGGGCCCGGCCTTCGCCGGCGAAGCAGGATGGTGCCGCCCACACCATCGTCCTCGCTTCCCCCGCTGTGCGCGCGCGCGCGGCCGATCTCGGCATCGACCTTGCCGATGTGAAAACCGATGCAGACCGCGTCCGCCATGCTGACCTCGACGCCTATCTGCGCTATCAGTCCGGTCAGGGCTATCACGCGCCCCACGCCCGCCGCGCGCGCGCCGACGAGCCGATCAAGGTCATCGGCATGCGCCGCAAGATCGCCGAGAATATGCAGGC
>CAZWAL010000123.1:0-8509 GCA_964631905.1 uncultured Stakelama sp. | reverse complement strand
GTGAAGTCGCCAAGGCGATCGGTTTACCGGAACATCGGCTGCGGCGGCTGATCAATGACCAACTCGGGCACCGCAACTTCACCGCCTATGTCAATCAGCACCGGATCGAAGCCGCCAAGGCGTTGCTGGCTGATCCCGCCCAATCGAATCGCAATGTGGCAAATATTGCCTTCGATCTGGGCTTCGGATCGATTGGCCCCTTCAATCGCGCGTTCCGTGACGCAACCGGGCGCACCCCCACCGAATATCGCCGCGAATCCCGCCACCAATCCTAGCCGATTCCTGAAATCTTTTGCCGATTTCAGAATCGGCAAATCTCATACGCACATCGGCAAGACCCGCCCGAGCAGGATGCGCACACCGCGAACCACCACGTCAGGGAGGTTCGCCAATGTCACTCGAATATCTATCATCACTCGGCACCCATTGGGGGTGGCTGATGCTGGGCGACGTCATTCGCTATGTCATCTTTGCCACCAGCGTCTGGTTGTTGCTTTGGTATGCGCTCGCCAAGCCACTCGCCCGGCGGCGTATCCGGGCGCAGCGGCCGTCGGGTCGTCAGCTGCGCCGGGAATTTCTCTATTCGATGCGGTCGATCATGGTGTTTTCGACCGCGTCACTCGTCACCACCATTGCGCACAAGTTTGGCTGGCCAAAGGGCAGCGTGATCGCCGAATCCTGGGGCCCGATGTGGTTCTGGGCGAGCCTTGTGCTGATGATCGTCGCGCACGACGCCTATTTCTACTGGGCGCACCGGCTGTCGCATCACAAGAAGCTGTTTTCGTGGGTGCATCGCCGGCACCATGTGAGCAACAATCCGTCGCCGTTTACCGCGTATAGCTTCGACATTCCCGAAGCCGTGTTGATGGGCAGCTTCGTACCGCTCTGGGTGCTGATTGTGCCGACATCATGGGTCGTGGTTGACCTGTTCGTGCTGCACCAGATCGTCCGCAACACGCTGCTTCACTGCGGAATCGAAGTCATGCCCGCACGGCGCGATGGCCGGCCATTGTTCGATTGGATGACGACCACCACCCACCATGACCTGCATCATGGACGCGCCGGGTGGAATTTCGGCCTCTACTTCACCTGGTGGGATCGGTGGATGGGCACCGAACACCCGGATTACCACCGTCAATTCGCACGTGTGGTCCAGCCAGCGCCGACACCTGGAACGGTCCCCAACGTCCTCGCTTGACAATCAAGCTCACCCGGCCGGCCGGGCAATGATGCCCCGCCAAACTTCAAGAAAGGAACGAACAATGTTGATCAATGCCATGCTGATGATGATGCCAGTCCTGCTTGTGGCTTCCCCGGTAGCCCAGGCCATCTCACCGCTGATCGGTACCTGGACCGAAATTAATGGACCGGGCGCGGCGCGCATCGCCGCCTGTACCAAGGCTGCTCACCGGTTTTGTGCGACTGGCCTCGGCCGCCGCACCAGCGACGGCGCCGCGCGCGTCGAAACGGGAACGGTGTTGTCCGACGTTGTCGTCACCGGCCCGAACAAATGGCGCGGGACCTATCATGACGGCAAGCGTCTGTTTCCAGCGACGCTGCGGATGATCGACCGCGATGTCGTGGAAATGAAGGTATGTATTTTCGTGATCTGCCAGTCGGCGCGCTATCGCCGGGACAATTGAACCATAGGTTGAGACGAACCCAGGGCGGCAAAGCAACAGATGTGGCGTTTACCGTCCTGCGGAATGTGGCTTAAACCTATAACTTTCAAACGAGGATCCGTTGCACGTCGCTATGACACTTGATTAAATGTGTTGCCCCCGGGGAGTTGGCTTTCTGCACGCGACCGAACTATCCTCGAATCCACCAGAGTCGCCTCACATCACGCTTGACTAGGCGGTAGCGCGCTGGCACCTATGTCAGTGCTCCATGACATATAGTCATGGTAAAGTGACATAGGTGCCGCGATTCGAGCGATGCGATAAGGAGGCTAGGATGACACCAGGCATGCCGGCGACATTCCTGCGGCTTGAGGGGGTCGTGAAGCGCTTCGGCGATTTCACGGCGGTTGATGATCTGAGCTTTGCAGTCGCACCCGGCGAGGTGTTCGGATTCCTGGGCGGCAATGGCGCCGGGAAGACGACGTCGCTGCGGATGGTGCTCGATATCCTGCGGCCCGACCGCGGCAGCATCGATGTGCTCGGCAAGCCACCGGGGCGCGGGGCAAGCGCGAAGCTTGGCTTCCTGCCCGAGGAGCGCGGGCTCTACCGGACCATGACCGCGATTGAGACGATCGTCTATTTCGGGCGGCTGAAAGGCATGAGCGCCGGCGATGCGCGGCGCGAGGGGCTCACGCTGCTCGACCGGTTCGGGCTGGGCGACTTTGCCAAGACCACGGTCGACAAGCTGTCAAAGGGCATGGCGCAAAAGGTTCAGCTGGCAACCGCGATTGTCAACAAACCGCAATTGCTGATCCTCGACGAGCCGTTTTCCGGCCTCGATCCGGTCAATCAGGGGCTGCTGGAGGATGAGATTCTGGGCGCCGCGAAGAATGGCGCGGCCGTGGTATTTTCAACGCACGTCATGCAGCATGCAGAGCGGCTTTGCGACCGACTGTTGTTTCTGGCCCATGGCCGCAAGCAGTTTGAGGGCACGCAGGACGGCGCCCGTGCAACCTTGCCGGTACGGCTGACCCTGGTGTCGCAGCAATCGCCTGCGTCGCTTGCCGGGGTGGTCGGCGCAACCGAGATTGGCACGCCAATCGACGGGTGGCATGCGTGGGACGTGCAACTGGCGCCCGGCGGCAATCCCGATGATCTGCTGCAACACTGCACGGCGCAGGGCTTTCCCCTGCGGCGGTTCGAACAGAATCGCCCGAGCATGCACGAGGTTTTTCTACACATTGTCGGCGGCGCGGAGGCACGGCCATGATCCAGCACATCCTGCTCGTCGCTGCGCGCGAGTTCCGCCAGATCGCTGCGACACGCAGTTTCTGGCTCACCTTGCTCATCGTACCGCTGGCGCTGGCGATCGGGCCATTGGCCTCGCGCATCACGGGGCGCTCTAATGTTGAAACCGTCATGCTGGTCGATCAGGCCGGCGGCGGAACCGCTGCTGCGATCCGGCACCGAATCGAAACGGATGAGCAACGTTATTTGCTGATCGCGCTGTCGCGCTTCGTGAAGCGTCGTGATCTTCAGCGGGCGGCTCCGGACGCGATCTGGGCGCGCAATGCGCGCTGGTTCAGCGACGCCGACGTTCAGGCGTTCACCGCATTCGGCGGGCAAAAGGCGGCGCTGGTAAAGATCGCGGCGATAGCGCCTGACGATGCCAAAAGCTTCGAGGCGCCCGAACCCGATTACCGCATCGTCGATACCCCGGCGGCAGTCGCGAACGCGTCACCGACCACAATCGATGCGCAGCTCGAGCCGCTGCTCCGACCGGCCGATAAATCGGGGCGCAAGCCGATCGATTATGTCGTGTTGATCCCACGCGATTTCGGCACCTCGCCTGTGGTGCGGCTATGGGCCAACGGTCAGCCGCGCGCGTCGTTCGTCACCACGCTCCAGTCGGTGCTGACGGGCGAATTGCGGACCCGTTTCCTGCAGGCAAATGCGGTCGCGCCAACGATCGCCACCGCGGCCAACGGCGTGTTCCCCACGATCAGCGTGACGACACCGCCCGAGGGTAGCGGCCGTGAGCGGGTGATCATCCGCTCGATCCTGCCGCTGGCGGCTGCCTATATCCTGATGATGTCGCTGGTGCTGTCGGGCAGCTGGATGCTGCAGGGCGCGATTGAGGAGCGGAGCAACAAGCTCATCGAAACCGTGCTTGCCTGCGTGACGCCCAACGAGCTGATGTATGGCAAGCTGGTCGGCACGGTGGCCATCGGGCTGGCGATGGTCGTCACCTGGGTCGCATGCGGGCTATTTGCGGCCTATGCGACGCAAGGGGCGATCGCCGACCTCATCAAGCCAGCGCTTGAACCCGTATCGTCGTTCAACAGCATCGCCACGATCATCTTCTTCTTCGTCGCCGGCTATCTGATGGTGTCGATGATCTTCCTGGTGATCGGGGTGATGAGTGAATCGATGCGCGACGCGCAGGGTTTCCTGACGCCCGTGATGCTGCTGATCCTGGTACCCTTCACCATCCTGCTGCAGGCTATTCTGGCGGGCAAAGGCGGCATCCTGGTCGAGGCGATGACGTGGATCCCGCTCTACACGCCCTTTGCCGTGCTCGCACGGCTCGGGTCGGGGATTCCCATGTGGCAGGTGCTTGGGTCCGGCGCGGTGCTGGTGGTGTTCATCATCGTCGAGATCATCCTGCTCGGCCGCATCTTCCGCGCAAACCTGCTCGGAGGGGCAGGGCGACCGAGCCTGAAGGCACTGATGGGGATGATGCGCCCGGGCGGCTGAGCCACGGGTTTAGAACTGCCCGGCCTCTCCTCCGCGTCGGCTTCAGCAACTCGGACGGTGCGACTATTTGCCGACGGTAAAGGCGATCGGTGCCGTGGTAGAGGGCGGTGCCGAGTGCAGCGCGATCACTTGAGTCAACAGTTCGAACGTCGATTTGGTCTCGAGATCATTGTCGGCAATGTAGAACCAGGCGCCGCGATAATGGACCATCGTCGTCGCGCCCGATGGCTCGCGATCAGAAACCTGGACACGGAACACCCCGTCCAGCATTTCCTGCCAGTCGAAGGGAGTGCCATCTGCCCGCGTCGTACGGCGGACCAGGCCTGCGTTGAGATCGCGGTCGGGCACTTCCACGCCTGTCGCGAGGAAGTGCAGCGCCGCCATGACGGGCCGGGTCGTGATGACCAGCGATGTCTTGTCCGGCGCATCGCCCGCCAGGACGATACGAATGCGATCCGCAGCAGCGTCGATTCCGGTCAGCGACTTGAACTTTAGCGCTTCCTCACTTGCCGCGGAGCCGCGGGTGAAGCGCAGTTCGATGCTCGGCTTCTCACCGGGAATGCGCACCAGATCTAGCCGGTTGTCGCGCTGCAGCGCGCGCAGCAGTTTGGCGGCGCCTGCAAATTCGCGAAACTCGGGTTCGCGGGAAGGGGCGGGGCCAGACGCGGTCGGGGCGTTCTTCAGCCCGTTCATCTCGATCACGCCGATCGAAAAGGCACGATCGATCGACCATCCCGACCGGACCAGCAGGAACAGGATATCGGGGTTGATCGGCGTCATCATCTGCCGGACGAACTTCTCCCCCTCCAGCGGCGCGTAGAAAATCGTCGGCTTTTCGTTCAGCGCGATTGTGCCCGGTCCCAGCCCGATCACGCGACCGATCGTGTCTTTGGCGGCGGTGCTCGACGTCTGGCTGTAGCTGCCCGAGCTGCCGATCGACATGTTCATTTCGAGCGACGCGGCAATCCGTTCCACGCTCGTGAAATAGGTCGTGTCGCGGTACCGGATGCGGACCAGGTTCAGCAGCAGTTCCTGATCATTGGTCTGGGCGATCGCCTGATTGTAGAGCGGTCGGGTGGCGACAAGCGATCGGGGCCCGGCATAGGCGCACCCGCTGAGCAAAATGGCGGTGGCGAGCAAGGCGCCTTGCGATTTCAGCCGCCCGGTCATCGTGCGGCAATCTGTGCGAGTTCGGGCTTGGCCAGCTTGCGCCCGAGGAAGCGGGTCATTCCCGCCAAAATCTTACCAGCCATCGATGTTCGTTCCGCTTCGATTTGTTCGGGGGGTTTGCTCGACCGGGCCTTGTCCGATGCAAGCCGACGCTCTGCCGCCGCCATGCTCAGCGTTTCCGCAGCCGATGGGCAGGTGTCGAGCAGATGTTCAATATCCGTCTTGTCGATTTCATAGGCGACCGTGTCCGTCACCGCGACGATGGTCGCGCTGCGCGGTTCGCCGGTCAGCAACGACATTTCGCCGAAGAAATCGCCAGGCGCAAAGGCCGCAACGTCAAGCTCGCTGTCGCCCTGCGGGATGCGTACGGAAACCAGCCCCTCGCTCATCACGAACATCGACTGGCCGGGGTCACCCGCGGCGATCAACCTGTCGCCAGCAGCGAAGCTGCGGCGCGCGATCCGGTCTGCCAGCTCGTGGAGCGTATCGGCATCGATCCCCGCAAAAAGCTGCACCTGATTGAGCAGGCGGAACCGGCTGCCGGGCGCTTCGGCAAAGCGGCCATAATCCTTCGGCTCGGCAGTCCAGTTATCAATCTTGGGGTGGGCGAGCGACAGGCCGGTGGTCGACAGATGGCGCAGCAGGTGGCCGAGGATCAGGTGCTTGGCCTTGCCCGGTGCCAGCTTGGCCGGATCGAGCATATATTTGATCTTGTAATTTATGCCGTTGCCCGTCGCTTCGGAGATACGCGCCTTCACATCCCAGATGGCGTCATTATCCCGAGCGGCTGCCTGGATCACCGATGTCAGCACCCGGAGTGCCCGGTCCGTGCTCACTTCGAAATCGAGCGACACGACCATTTCGAATTCGCCCATCCGATCGGGCTTCGAATAATTGAGGACGATCGATTCACTCATCACCGTGTTGGGGATGACCATCATCGAATTTTCGGGCGTCAGCAGATAGGTGCTGCGCCAGTTGATTTCGGTGACGCGGCCCATGATCCGGGTGGTGGTGCCGCGGCTCAGGATCTGCACAAAATCGTTGATGCCAAAACCGCTGTCGAGGTTCAGTGCAATGCCCGAAAAGGTATCCGAGATCAGGCTTTTTACGGCAAAGCCGATGACGAGGCCGATCACGCTTGACGTCGCAATCGCACCGGTCAGCGGGATGTTGAACAAGGTTGCCGCCATCAGCAGTGCCATTGTGGCATAGATCAGCACATTGGTGATCTGGATCAGCAGGCGGGGGGTGTTGCGCCCGCGGCTACGGCCCAGCTGATCCCAGAACAGCAGTTCGGTCAGGCGGCACAGGATGATCGCACCGGCCATCCATCCGATCATCGCAAAGGCAAGATAGAAGGTACGACCGGACAGGCCAGTCAAGCTGCTGATCCTGTCGGCCAGCAGAAAATAGATCGCGCCCAACGCGAAAAGCAGGATCCCCGCCGGTATCCCCAGCGATCGGATCGCCGATCTGATCATTGCTCCCCCCAACAAATCTGCCCCTCCGAAATGTTACATCCATGTGACGGTTGGCTTTGACAAGCATTTTTTGGGTGTAGCGGCACCGTGTTGGGACGTGATTGATCAGGGTCAAAAAAGACCATCGCCGGAAACGTCGACCATTTGAGCCACATGTACTTCAAATGCTGGAACATTTCTGTCAGGCCGTAGAGCATGACGCTGAATGCCGCAGAAATCCGTCGTTTTGATTCCGTTGGCCGTGCTTTTGTGGGCGATTGCAGAAAACCGATGGAGAACGGCAACTTCCGCAACTTGGCAGTAAGCCGCTCTGGTACCATAAGCCCCACACTGGCCTTCGCCGCACCACCTCGCTATCTGAGCCCATGATCCAGCATCCCGACTCCATCCTCATCATCGATTTCGGCAGCCAGGTGACGCAGCTTATCGCGCGGCGCGTCCGCGAGGCGGGGGTGTATAGCGAAATCGCCCCGTTCAACGCAGCCGCCGATGCATTCGCGCGGATGCAGCCAAAGGGCGTGATCCTTTCCGGCAGCCCCGCTTCGGTGCTCGATGTCGAAAGCCCGCGCGCGCCGGATATGGTGTTTCAAAGTGGCGTGCCGGTGCTCGGCATTTGCTACGGCCAGCAGACGATGATGGCGCAACTGGGTGGCGACGTGCAGCTCGGTGACAGCGGCGAATTCGGCCATGCCTTTATCGAGGTGCAGGATAGCTGCGACCTGTTCAACGGGCTGTGGGCAGAGGGCGAAACGCACCAGGTGTGGATGAGCCATGGTGACAAGGTCACGCAGCTCGCCCCCGGTTTCCGCACCGTCGCCACCAGCCCCGGTGCCCCCTTCGCCGTGATCGCCGATGATGCCCGGCACTATTACGCGATGCAGTTCCACCCCGAAGTCGTCCACACCCCCGATGGCGGCAAGCTGATCGCCAATTTTGCGCGGCATGTGTGCGGCCTGGCGGGCGACTGGACGATGGCCGAATTTCGCCAGACCAAGATCGACGAGATCCGCGCGCAGGTGGGCACCGGCAAGGTGATCTGCGGTCTTTCGGGCGGGGTGGATTCAGCGGTGGCGGCGGTGCTGATCCACGAAGCGATCGGATCGCAGCTGACCTGCGTGTTCGTCGATCATGGGCTGATGCGCAGCGGCGAGGCCGATCAGGTCGTCGGGCTGTTCCGCAATCATTACAATATCCCGCTCGTCCATGTGAACGCCGAGACGTTGTTCCTGAACGGTCTCAAGGGACTGACCGACCCGGAAGCCAAGCGCAAGTTCATCGGCGCGACCTTTATTGAGGTTTTCGAGGCGGAAGCGCGCAAGATCGGCGGGGCCGAGTTTCTGGCGCAGGGCACGCTCTACCCCGACGTGATCGAAAGCGTCAGCTTCACGGGTGGGCCATCGGTGACGATCAAGAGCCACCATAATGTCGGCGGGCTCCCTGAGCGGATGAACATGAAGCTGGTCGAGCCGTTGCGCG
>CAZWAL010000122.1:0-8545 GCA_964631905.1 uncultured Stakelama sp. | reverse complement strand
CTCCAGCGCGGGCGTTACTGACATCAGTATAAGTAAGCACGCCGCAAAAGACTAGGCACTTGCCCGTCTTGCGCGCCATTCGGTTGCGGATTGCCCCCAGGCATCGACCCGAAAGCCATCAAGCGGCGGCGGCAACTGGGTCGGCCCGCCATTGGTGGAGCCAAGCCGCTTCGCGAGCGCAATCGAGGCAGCGTTCTCCGGATCGATCGTATGGATAATATGTGTCCAGCCGAGGATGTCGACCGCATAGTCCATCGAGGCGACTGCGGCTTCATGGGCATAACCCTGGCCCGCAAAGGCGCGGGCGATGCCCCAGCCTAATTCGGTGCCTGGCCACCCCTCGGGCTGCCATGGGCCGGTACGGCCAATCCACTGGCCGCTCTCGCGGTGGATCATCGAAAACATCGAGAACCCCCGGATCGTCCAGGCACCCGCCATCGCACACAGGCTCCGCCATGCGGCGGACCGGCTGGTCACGCCGCCTAGAAACCGCATGGTTTCAGGGTCGGCATGGAAATCGGCCCAGGCATCGAAATCCTCAGCAGTCATTGGGCGCAAGATCAGGCGGGGGGTGAACAGGATCGGACCGGTCATTGTTTGTCCTTGAAAGCCATGGGGTCAGGCGCTGGTGCCTGCGACACGATCAAGCCATGCCGTGGCGCCCGACCTAATCTGTTCGCGAACCCGCCGGTCGATGAGGACGAACAGCACAACGAGCAAGAAGGGTGCGATAAAGGCGATGACCACCAGTGCAAAGGTCGCGACTGTCACACCAACCTTTACCCCGACGATGGTGGATGCACTTCCAGGATCGAGAATGATCGTCCGTGGTCCCTTGGCATCGAAAAAGGAGTGGGTGGTGAACGATGTACGCCCGTCAAAGGCGATCCGATCGAGCTTGCCGACAGGCGCTGGATTGGTGGGCGGCGATCCCGCAAATGTCACTGGTGACCGGACTCGACCGGAGCCCTGCGCCCATTGATCGATCACCACCAGCCGCCGGTTGCGTTCATAAATGCGATAGCGCGGCGGGGGCGGCTGGCCCGGCATCCGGTCAGCCGAACTGCGCCTTCAGCGCCATCATCGCAAGCGCCGCCTTGGCCGCTTCGCCGCCCTTGTCCTTGTCGGCGGGATGGGCGCGGGCGAGCGCCTGGGCTTCGTTTTCGACGGTCAAAATGCCGTTGCCGATGCAGAGCCCGTCCATGCTGAGCGCCATCAACCCGCGCGCACTTTCTCCCGCAACGATCTCGAAATGATAGGTTTCGCCGCGAATCACGACGCCCAGCGCGACATAGCCGTCATACGCACCGCTCTCGCTCGCCATTGCGATGGCACCCGGAATTTCGAGCGCCCCCGGCACCGTGATTGTCTCATGCGCATGCCCCGCCGCCTCGATCGCTGCGCGAGCACCGTCGATCAGCATGTCGTTCAAGTGATCGTAGAAACGGGCTTCGACGATGAGAAGTTTTGCCATGTGTCATTCCTGTTCAATCCTTCCCCGAGCTGGGTCGGGGAGGCGTTTATTCCCCGCCGGTGCCCGGGATCGGCCGTTCGCCGACAATGCTCAGGCCATAACCGTCGAGCCCCACCAAAGTGTGGTGCGTATTGGTGAGCAGAACCATGTCCTGCACGCCCAGTTCCGCCAATATCTGCGCGCCGACGCCGTAATCGCGCAGCTCCTCGATCTCGGGCGCGCCCGCGCCCTTGCCCTCGCCGCGTAGCTTGATGAAGCGTGAGACGCTGTCTTTCATCGGCCGGTTGATGACGACGATCACCCCCGATCCCGCTTCGGCAATGGCCTCCATCGAACAGGATAGCAGCCCCGATCGTTCGGAGACCTCACCGAACATGTCGACGAACCAGGATGCGGTATGCATCCGAACCAGCGTCGGCTGATCGGGGTCGATCTTGCCCTTCACCAGTGCGATGGTCTCGTCGCCACTGGCCTTGTTGTAAAATGTCATCGCTTTCCATTCGCCGCCCCAGCGGCTTTGGAACGGCATTTCGGCACGCTTTTCGACCAGATGATCATGCTTGCGGCGATAGGCGATCAAATCGCGGATCGTGCCCATCTTCAGATTGTGCAGCCGCGCGAACGAGATGAGATCGTCCATTCGCGCCATCGTGCCATCGTCCTTCATGATCTCGCAGATCACGCCCGACGGGTTGAGCCCGGCCAGCCGCGCGACATCCACTGCCGCCTCGGTATGCCCCGCGCGCACCAGCACGCCTCCTTCGCGCGCGACCAGCGGAAAGACATGTCCCGGCGTGACGATATCGTCGCGGCCTTTCGATGAATCGATCGCCACCGAAATCGTCCGCGCGCGATCGGCGGCGGAAATACCCGTCGTCACGCCCTCGCGCGCCTCGATCGAGGTGGTGAAGGCGGTTTCGTGGCGCGTGCCGTTGGCGCGGCTCATCAGCTCAAGCCCCAGCGCGTCGACTCGTGCCTTGCTGAGCGACAGGCAGATCAGCCCGCGGCCATGCGTCGCCATGAAATTGATCGCATCGGGGGTCGCCATCTGTGCGGGGATCACCAGATCGCCTTCATTCTCGCGATCTTCGTCATCAACGAGGATGAACATCCGGCCATTGCGCGCCTCGTCGATAATCTCCTCGATCGGGACGAGCGCAGGGCTGTCATCGCTCGCGAAGATGAACGTCTCCAGCTTGCGGAGCGTATCGGCTGTCGGGTTCCAGTCCGGCGATTCGAGATCGCGCAACGTATTGGCGTGGAGCCCGGCAGCGCGGGCCAGGCCGGAGCGGGACATGCCACCGTCGGTGACGAGGCTGCGAAGTTTATCGATCAGTTGCGTGCTCATGAAACGCAGTAATCACATCGAAATGTGATCGTCAAGCAGATCGATCACACCAAAACTATCGTGCGCCGAGATAATCCTTCATCCGTGCCAGATAGCGCGCCAGCACGTCGATCTCTAAGTTCACTTCCTGCCCCAGCACCACGTCGCCCAGGGCGGTTACCGCCCAGGTGTGCGGAATGATGTTGAGGTCAAAGGCGGTGGACCCGTCGGCGCGATCATGCACGGCATTGACGGTCAGCGACACGCCATCGACAGTGATCGATCCCTTGGTGGCGATAAACGGCGCTATCTCGGGCGGCGCGATGACAACCAGATGATGCGATCCGCCAACCACGGCGATCGAATCGATCATGCCGATGCCGTCGACATGCCCCGTCACGATATGCCCGCCCAGCTCGTCGCCCAATTTCATCGCGCGTTCCAGGTTCAGGCGGCGGCCTTGTCGCCATTGGCCGGGCGCGGTGCGGCGGATTGTCTCGTCGGACACATCGACCGCGAACCAGCCGGGGCCAGCGGGCCCGGATTTGTCGATCACCGTCAGGCACACCCCCGAACAGGCAATCGATGCGCCCAGATCGATTCCGGTCGTGTCATAACCGGTCTGGATGATCAGTCGGGTGTCACCGTCCTTCTCGATCCGTTCGATAGTGCCGATATCGGTGATGATGCCTGTGAACATGGTTTACTCCCTCACCCGCTCGTAAACCTCGAGCCTGTCAACGCCAAGCGTCCGCATATCGTATTGGCGCCAGCGGCCATGCGCGCTGGCCAGATCGCGCAGCCCGATATTGCCCAGCGCTGCCTTGCCCGCCCCGATCAAAATAGGCGCGCGGTACAGCAACAGCCGATCGACCAGATCCTCGGCCAAAAACGCCGCGGCGGTCTTCGCGCCGCCCTCGATCAGCACATCGTTGACGTCCGACAGCAGCGCGATGTCGGCGGGTTTGCGCAAAACTTCCCATCCCGGTGGCGCGCCTGTCGTCGCGCTCAGCAACAGCCGCCTGGGCGATCGGTTTTCAAGCCCGGCAAGACGCACGTCGAGCCGTGGCGCGTCGGCGATCAACGTGCCGCGCCCAACCAGGATTGCTTCATGACGCGCGCGTTCGACATGGCCATGTGCGCGCGCCTGCGGCCCGGTGATCCACTGGCTTGTGCCGTCGGCGAGCGCGATCTGCCCATCGAGCGAGGTTGCGAGTTTCAGCGTAACGTGCGGCCGCTCAAACGCCAACCGAGTGAGAAAGCCCGCCATGCCGCGCTGCGCTGCCGTCCCACCGGGGTCCTGCGTCACGGCGATCCCAGCCGTTTGCAGTCTGTCGATGCCCTGTCCGCAGGTCCGCACATCGGGATCGACCAGCGCGATGACGACACGGGCGATGGTTGCGGCAATAATCAGGTCGCTACACGCCGGTCCGCGAGAGGACAGATGCGCGCACGGCTCGAGCGTGGTGTAAAGCGTCGCCCCTTCGGCCAGGGCGCCTGCCCGTTCCAGCGCCATCGCCTCGGCATGCGGACGCCCGCCCGGCTGGGTCCACCCGCGCCCGACCACGCGCCCGTCCCGAACAACAATGCAGCCGACATTGGGGTTGGGTGCGGTGCGACCTTGCCCCCGCGCGCCCAGCGCCAGAGCGGCCGCCATCCAGCGTGCATCGGCAACCGCGTCCGAAATGGTCAGAGCCCGACTGCCTTTAATCGATCGTCGAGCTTCTTGAATTCGGCCTGCAACTCCTTCTCCCGGCGGAGTTGTTCGGCCTTTTCCTTGTCGCGCACCACCTGATCGATCTTCTGCTGCGCCACGATCTCGGCGTGGGTGCGTGTCACCGGCCATTGCTCGACATAGACGATGTTCTTTTTGTACGGCTTTTCCACCCGCGAATCCTTGACGAACCCGGCGATAATCGCCGTCGTGACGACCATCGACAGCGCCAGAAAGCCAAGTTCATAGGGCTGGCGCTGCGCCAGGAAGAAGCGCAGGTCCCGTATGGCGCGGAAGGGCGATAGGCGGGCGAGGAAATTCATCGCTGGCAAGATAGGGCGCAGCTGTCACCAATGCCAGCCCCCGCCACCGTGTTGAAAAACGCAAATAGGGCGCAATCCGTGGGGGATCGCGCCCTATCGCACCGGAGCGGCTGTGGAGGGGAACACCCGCCCGGCCGCGACCCCTTGTCGCACATGATTCTACGCCTGATCGCCAAAAACCCTCCGTGCCGCTTCACTCGGGCGGTGTGGGCAGCGGCTCGGTCGGCTTGTCGTTAGCCTGGGTTGTCGCGCCGGGAGGGGCGAGCGGCGGCATATCGTTCATCGACGCGGGAGCCTGATCGCTCGGTTGCCCAAGTCCCGCCAGCCTTGCCCGGCGCGCCTGCCGTCGCAACATCTGGTCTTGCCGCAGATCGCGCCACGCCGCGCGTGCCTGATCAATCTGCTCTTTGGTCATCGATGCGCTGCGATCGCCTGTCGGTTGCCCGATTAAGTCGCCCATGGTTGGCAACGTTACGCCCGGCGCGATGGCATTTCGTGCAAGCATGCGCGCGCGTAGCCGTTCCATTCGTGGCGGAAGCGACCCCGGCGGTGCCGTCATCAGCGCCGAAATCATCTGATCGCGGCGTTCGGCAGGGGATCCTTGCGGCAAATCGGTTTGCCCCGTGCGGGCAACAACCCGATCGCGCACCACCGCGCGTGGGACGAATATCCCGCGCGCGGCAAGGCGGCGCTGGGTGCGCGTCACCATCCGCTCGGTCACGACTGCCCGCACCGGCAGGGGAAGTGCGCGGAATCGCTCGGCACGTTCTTCGCGGGTCAGCAATCGGGGGGGGGCTGGAAGTTGATTATTGCCCGGTGGGGCGGGGTCGGCGGCAGCGGCCGTGCGACTTTGCGCCTTTGCTCTGCTGCGAACCGCTTTCACGACCACCGGCGTGGGCGTGTCGGGTACCAGCAACCGGGCGATCACTGGCATGTCAAACCGCATTGTATCAAAGATGCCCGCCGCGGCTGCTGTTGCACTGGCAAGGCCTATCGCAATGAACCCGATCGCTGAGCGCCGCATCCATGGCCCCCGGCGACTGCGCTGGAATCGGGCTTTCCAGCGGGGGGTGGCTGCCGCCGCTGTGTCGGCAGCCGAAGACGTCGCGGCAATGGCCATGATCCGCGCGGCAAAGTCATCACTTGGCGGCGGCACATCGAAGTAATCGAGTGCGCTTGCGGCCGCTTGGTCCATGCCGCGGATGCTGGGGCGACCAGGCCCGCTCATGCCGATTGGTCCATATCGGTATCCCCGCGGCAAAGGCCGGCGCGTTCCAGCAACTCGTGCAGGCTACGGCGCGCCCGGTGCAGCAGCGATTCGAACGCCTTGATGTTCATATCGAGCGCATCGGCGGCCATGATATTCGGCATTCCTTCGTAATAGGTCAGCACGATGGCGGCACGTTGCCGATCAGCCAGCGCACTGACGCAGGCGACGACTACCGCCCGCTGCTGCCCGCGCTCGATCAGCGTGTCGGCAAGTGGTGCCTCATCGATGCGGTCGGGGACTTCGCCATCGCTTACAAAGCGCCGCTTGCGCAGCCGATCGAGGCAGGCATTTACCGCCACGCGGTGCAGCCAGGCACCGATCCCGGGGCCACCAGGATTCCAGCGCGCGGCATGCTCCCAAAGCCTTGCCAGTGCTTCTTGGGCGACGTCTTCAGCTTCGGCGGTGTCGCCCAGCATCCGGTAGCCGATCCGCCGGATCGCGATCGCGTGCCTGCCAACGACCACCCGAAAAGCCGCTGCGTCGCGCGCAACAAGCCGCGCCATCAGCGCATCATCGTCGCCCGCGATCCGATCCGTCCTGGCAAGAGCTGCGTTCAACCGAAATCCCATCCCGCTACGGGGCTGTATCATCGCCAAACGGGCAATGCCGGCAAACCCTTTGCGGTAAAAATATCGGGAAATGGTGCCCCATGCACCACCCAAAAGGGCACTCAGAACATTGGGAAATTTCGGTGCCCGTGCCTTTAACTAACGTCGACCGCATGCAGATCAGTCGCCTACGCGCGACCCAATAGCCGAAGCGAGTTAGCTGCGACGGGCGGATCAGGCTGACGATGGCTGGCCATAACGGCCAGCGGCTTCGCCTGCTGCGCAGGCTGAAGGTCGTGATGGTGTTGAATGCCGGTCAGTGGGTCGGGCGCGAAGCGATGCGGATCAGCACGGCAAGCACGCTCTCGAGTGCGCGCATGAGACCGCGGACCGAGCGATGCCTAGCAAAGCGTCGGCGGAGCATGTCTTCGATTTCGGCATCGATATGGACTTGTACCGGTTTTGCGCCGGTCGCTTGAGAGCATAATGCTCGTTCAAGGAGACCTGCGAGATGATCAAGCATACAGAAGAGTTCAGGCGGGAGGCGGTGCGGATTGCGCTGACCACTGGTTTGCCGCGTTAGCGGATTGCGTCTGATTTGGGGGTTGGCAAGTCGACGCTGCAAAAGTGGATATCGCAATATCTGCCCAGTGATCTGGTGGCGGCGCCGCAAGCAGATTTAGCCCTTGAGAATGAGCGGCTTCGCCTTGAGAACCGGGTTCTGAAGGAGGAGAGGGATATATTAAAAAAGGCCACGCAGTTCTTCGCGAGCCAGCGGCCGTGAGGTTCGCATTCGTGGAGAGCTGGCGTCATGTGTGGCCAGTAGAGGCGATCTGCCGGATAATGCGGGTCAGCCCCCGCGGCTATCGATCGTGGCGTGCGCGGCCCACGAGCCGCCGCGACCGGATTGACCTGAAGGTCCTGGCACATATTCGCGAGCAATATAGCTTGAGCCTACGCAGCTACGGTCGTCCTCGCATGACGATGGAGCTCAAGGAGGCAGGGCTCGATGTCGGCGAGCGCCGGGTGGGTCGATTGATGCGGATCAACAAGATCAAGCCGGTGCGCACCCGCAAGCACAAGGTGACGACCGACAGCAACCACCGCCTGGGTGTTGCGGCGAACTGGCTGGACGGAGACTTTGCCGCCGACGCGCCCAACTGCAAATGGGCAGGCGACATCACCTATATTTGGACATCCGAGGGGTGGCTCTACCTTGCCGTTATTCTCGATCTGCATAGCCGACGTGTCGTGGGCTGGGCAGTCAGTGACCGTATGAAAAAGGATCTGGCGATCCGGGCGCTGGATATGGCGGTGCGCTTACGCCAGCCACCGCAGGGCTGCCTTTTCCATTCCGACCGCGGCAGCCAATATTGCTCCTATGATTATCAAAAGAAGCTGCAGGCCTATGGCCTGCGTCCATCGATGAGCGGCAAGGGCAATTGCTATGATAATGCCTCTGTCGAGACGTTCTTCAAATCCCTGAAAGCCGAACTCATCTGGCGGCAAAGCTGGCCAACACGGCGACAAGCGGAAGCGGCCATCTTTCAATACATCAACGGGTTCTACAACACCCGTCGCCGCCATTCATATCTGGGCGGCATCAGCCCGCTCGCGTTCGAAGCCAAGGTGGCATAGTGAGATAGCTGACCGGCACGAAACCGGTACAAGTCCAATCCGGAACGTGCCGGCGGCAAGGTTCAGGAGCTTCCCGCAAAAGGTAAAGTCTCGGCGCTCAATATCCCGCATGCCTCCATGGTGTTCGACTTTTACGAGTGCGCCGAGATCACCGCCGAACTGCTCGGCGACAATGGCGTCGTCACGGAAACGGTCCGCTATGCCGACGTAGTCAGCTTCACCTGCCTGAAGGCGTTCGCGTTCGAAAGTCG
>CAZWAL010000121.1:0-8560 GCA_964631905.1 uncultured Stakelama sp. | reverse complement strand
TTCCAGCGCGAGCACCACTTCGCTGGCGTTGAGCAGCACGACATGATCGGCAAGGTTGTAGATCGCATCGCGCGCAATCGCTTCGGGGATAACCCGGTTCGCCTCGCTCATCGAGACATAGCCGACCACTACGAACGCCGCGCCGGGCGTCTGGGCCATCGTCTTCAGCCGCTGCGCACGCAGCCCGGCGCCGAGCACCACGATCCGACGCTTGAACACCTGGCTGCCCAGCGTCTTGCCGAGCAGGATCCGCAGCAGAATCAGGCCGACCACCGCCAGCGCCAAGCCGTAGAGCAGGTTCGATCGCCAGAAATCGAGGGCAGGAATCAGGTAGAAGATGGCGCTTTGCAGGATAACGCCCAGCGACACTGCGACGATGAGCCGCGCTGTCGCATAGCGAAGGGATTGCAGCGCATCGGCCCCGTAAACGCCGACCGCCATCATCGCGATTTCGAGCGTGCCTGCAAAACAGATGAGCTGCGGCAGGCGCGTGATGATCGGCTCTACCCCCCGATCGAGCTGCCCCATGCGGAACAACCAGCCGAGTTCGCCCGCGACGAACAGCAGGATGATGTCCAGGATGGCGAGCAACAGCACCGCGTTCGGGACATAATGCTTGAACAGCTTGATCATGACGTGGGCGTTCTACCTGGGTAAGTGTAAACAATTCCGACACGCGCGGCGTGAATGCCACGAGTTTTTTTTGTCGGTGCGCGCCACCGCCATGCAGCGCTTTGCCCGCTCGACCGTTTGATCGGGACGAGCGGTTTGACTCTGTCATCGGTGGGGGTATCGCAGGCGGTATGGGAAAGATCGATGACTGATCAGACGCTCATCATCCCCGTCATTCTATCGGGTGGGGCAGGATCGCGGTTGTGGCCGATGTCGCGGCCCGAATTGCCCAAACAAATGCTGCCGCTGACGGCGAACCACACGATGTTCCAGCTGACGGCGCGGCGTACCCATAATCATGAGCGTTTCGCCGCGCCGATCATTGTCGCCAACGCTATGCATGGTGACATCGTCGCAGCGCAATTGCGTACGGTATCCGTATCGCCCCAGGCCATTCTGCTTGAGACAATTGGCCGCAATACCGCACCGGCGATCGCGCTCGCGGCAATTGCGGCAGGTGGCGGCGATGCGCCGATGCTGGTGATGCCATCGGATCATGTCATCACCGATGTCGACGCCTTCCACGCCGCCATCCAGCGCGCGTTGCCGCTGGTCCGCGACCATTGGCTGATCACCTTCGGCATCGATCCCTTGTCACCCGAAACCGGCTATGGCTGGATCAAATCCGGACCGGAAATCACCTCAGGCGTTCATCAGGTCGCCCATTTCGTCGAAAAGCCACCGCTCGACAGGGCAGAGGCAATGCTGGCGGCGGGCAATCACTATTGGAATGGCGGCATCTTCCTGTTTCGCGCCGATGCCTATCTCGCCGCGCTCGGCATGTTTGAACCCGCCATGCTTGCCGCCGCGCGCCGTGCCATGTCGCTTGCGACCCGTGACGGCAACCGGATAACCCCCGATGCCGAAGCCTTCGCCGCCTCACCGTCGCAATCGATCGATTATGCGGTGATGGAAAAGGCGGACCGGGTTGCCGTTGTGCCGGTGAGCATGGGGTGGAGCGATGTCGGTAGCTGGGATGCGCTCCACGCGCTGAGCGACCGCGATGCCGCGGGCAATTGCTGTGAAGGTGACGTCGTGATGCTCGATTCAACCAACTGCCTGGTGCGCAGCGACGGCATCCGCATCGCGATGCTGGGCATGAAAGATATGATCGTGGTGGCCAGCGGCAACGATGTCCTCATCATCCCGCGCGGCCGTTCCCAGGAAGTGAAACGCCTGATCGAGGCGATGAAGCAGGAATAGCGGCGGTCACACGTCAACCTCACATCCCTGCAAAATAGCGATATGCCCCCCACGGCGCAAATCTGTTTCCATCAAAACATAACATGATATATATCTGACTATGTAAATTTGACGGGGACGGGCAATGGATATCATCGCGGCGCATGGCAGCGTGTTTCTGGGAAGCCGGTTAAAGCGGCTTGCGGAGCGGCTCCAGGCCGATGTGTCGATGATCATCGCCGAAACCGGGCTGCCGATTCAGCCGAGCCAGTTTCCGTTGCTTGCGGCCCTGGATCGCGCCGGTCCGATGACGATTGGCCAGCTCGTGACGACGATGGGGATCAGCCAGCCTGCGATCACACGAATGCTGCCCCGCTTGTCCGCGCACAATCTGGTGTCGATTGCGCGGCTGGGCCGCGATCAACGGCAGAAGACGGTCGCGCTGACGCCGACCGGCGAAGCGGCCATGGCACTGGCCAAACGCGACATATGGCCGCGGGTTGAAGCCGCGGTGGCCGATCTGTGCAGCGGCGTCAGCGGGCCGTTACTGGATCAGGTCGCAGCACTTGAGGCCAGCTTGGCGACATCACCGCTGCCGTTGCGCGGCAATGGCCTGGTGATCCGCGAATTCACCGATGCGCTGGCGGGTGATTTTTACGATATCAATGCCGAATGGATCGAAGGCATGTTCCGCCTGGAGCAGACCGACCGCGATGTGCTGGAAAACCCCCGCGCCCGGATCATCGATCCGGGCGGGGTGATCCTGTTTATCGAGGCGGCGGGGCTTGGCATTGTCGGCGCCTGTGCCTTGCAGAAGACCGGGGATCGCCAGTTCGAGCTGACAAAGATGGGCGTTCGTAGCAGCGTTCAGGGACGAAAGGTTGGCGAATTCCTGCTCAAGGCGGTGCTAGAACGCGCCAAAATGATGAGTATCGAGACGTTGTATCTGCTTACCAGCACCAAATGTGCAGCCGCAATCCACCTCTACGAAAAGCTCGGTTTTCAACATGATGCGGCGATCATGCGCGATTTCGGCGCGCGCTATGCGCGCTGCAATGTGGCGATGCGGTACAACCCGGCTTGGACGGTGAAACCGGCAGGCGATATAGGCGTTCTGGGGGCAGCATCTTGAGGAAACAGACATGCAGTTTCGGGCGATCATCGGCGCAACCCTTGTCCTCGGCAGCAGCGCTGCCTTTGCGGCGGGCACCCAGCAACAAAACAATGATGTAGGCCGCGCTGCGACACAGCCGCTTCGCGATGCGCGCATCAAGGAAGACAAGATCCCGGAGATTCTGTTGCTCGCCGCATCTGCCCCCTATTCATCCGCCAACACACAGAATTGCGCCGCAATCACGCGGGAAGTGAATCGGTTGACCAGCGTCCTGGGCCCCGATGTCGATGCGCCCGCCCCGAAAAAGGGTGAAGGTTCGGCCGTTGCTGCCGCCGCTGCTCGCGGTGTGGTCAGCAGCTTCATTCCCGGACTTGGGCTGGTTCGCGTGATCACCGGCGCCGACAAGGCGCAACGTCGGGCTGAGGCTGCGGTTTATGGCGGATCGGTGCGGCGCGGCTATCTGAAGGGGATCGGGCGTATCAAGGGTTGCCGCGGCACAGCGTCCCCCCGTCCCGCTGCCGTCGCCGATCGGCCAGAGCTGCCGACCGACGATTGACGGATACGCTCAGGTCCGCTGACGCCCGCGCCGTTCACCCTTGCGTTCCTGCCGACGTGATTTGGCGATCGCGGCGGCGGCGCGGCGTTTTCCTTCCGCTGTTTCGCTGAACTTCACCTCATCCATCGGCATCGCGTTGCCGAGTTTCTCATCGAAGCCGAGCAGTTTCAGACTCTCGGCGAAATGCGCGGGCAAGTCAGCCGTTACGTCGATCTGCCCGCCATCGGGATGATCGATACGGATGCGTCGCGCGTGGAGGTGCATCTTGCGGCTGACCCCGCCGGTCAGGAATGACGCCGCTCCGCCATATTTGCCATCGCCGACAATCGGATGGCCGATCGCGTTCAAATGCACGCGCAGCTGGTGCGTGCGCCCGGTAAAGGGCTGTAGCTCGACCCAGGCAGCGCGATTGCCGGCGCGTTCGATCACCCGGTAACGGGTGCGCGCCGGGCTGCCATTTTCCTCATCGACATGCATTTTCTCACCACCCGAACCCGGCTGTTTGCCGATTGGCAGTTCGATCATCCCGTCGAAGATATCGGGCACGCCGACGATCAGCGCCCAATAGACTTTGCGCGCCGTTCGGCTGGAAAAGGCCTTGGCGAAATGCCCCGCCGCCCGCGCATTGCGCGCCACGAGCAGCGCGCCACTCGTATCCTTGTCGAGCCGATGGACGAGCTTTGGCCGCCCCTCGCGTTCGAAGGTCAGCCCATCAAGCAGACCATCGACATGCTCGGTCGTCTTGGTGCCGCCCTGCGTCACCAGGCCCGGCGGCTTGTTGATGACGATCGCCTGGGCATCCTTGTGGATCACCAGTTCCTGAATGAACGCTTCCTCATCGGGCGTCAGCGGGGTGCGCGTGCGCGCGGCAACTTTGGGGGAATCCGCACGAACGGCTTCGGCGGGCGGTACGCGGAGCACTTGCCCCGCCGCCAGCCGGTCACCCGGCGTAGCGCGCGCGCCATCGATCCGCAGCTGCCCCGTACGCGCCCATTTGGCAACGGTGGTATAGCTGGTCGCCTCAAGGTGCCGCTTGAACCAGCGATCGAGCCGTATGCCATCATCCTCGGCCGATACGGTGAATTGCCGGACATCGCCGTGGCTGCCGACACCAGTTTTGGGGGAATTGATCATGCGAGCCCCCGCGTCATTGCCAGCCCGGCAAACAGGGCGAGTACCGCGCCCAGCACCGAGGCGAGCGCGTAGCCGAACGCCGTCAGCATCGCGCCGCGTTCGAGCATCGTCACCAGCTCAAGCGAAAAGGCCGAGAAAGTGGTGAAGCCGCCCAGCACGCCGACCGCCAGGAATAGCCGCGATTGCTCGCCGGCTATGCCGCGCGCGAGCATGCCGACCAGCACCCCCATCGCCAGCCCGCCGATCAGATTCACCGCCAGCGTACCCCAGGGGTAGTTCGGTCCGAGCCAGCCCGTCATCGCCTGACCGACAAGATAGCGCGCAGCAGCGCCCAGCGCCCCGCCCAGCATTACAAGAGAAAGAGAAATCATGCCGCGCGTTAGCGCGAATGCGCCGCAAAGAGAACCCGTTCGCCTGATCGCCGGAATTACTTGCCGTTATTGGCAACCAGATCGACGTCCGTACCGCCATCGGCGCGGGCGGTGGCGAACACAGCATAAGCCGCATCACCCTGCGTCCCGGCAAGCACATGCTCATCGCCATCGGCCTGATGCTCGGCGGAATAACCCGCCTTGCTGACCCGGGTGTAATACCAGTCGAGCACGCGCTGCACCGGCGCGGCGGTGGCGAAGCTGACGACCCGAAGCGCGCAGGGTCCCGTTTCGGATCCTGCCGCTTCACTGACGCGCGCATCGGGATAAAGCGGGACCGACTGGGGCAGGCGCAGCGCCCAGCGTGTCGAATAGCTGATCGACCCGGCACAGGTGCGCGCCGCGCGATTTGACTGGCGTTCGACAAGACCGCCCAAAGTCAGTGCCTCGCGCGCGGCATTGCACTGGGTGCAGCCCTGGCCGCTGACGGGCGCGGGTGCTGGTTTCAGCGTCTCGCTACTGCTCATATCACCACCTGGCCGATTGGCGGTGGCGGCCATATCCGGCGGTACGGGTGTGGAATAGGGTTGGGCCGGCGGCCGGATCGCATCGTAATTGGCCTGCGCGGCGAGCGCGGGATCGACCATGATCTGATCTTGGAGCGCTGCCATCATTGCCGGATCGCGCATATTGCCGGTGCTGTTGCCATCCGCGAGTTCGGCGTCGAGCGAATCGAGATTGGGATCTGCATCGTTGGCCTGCGCACACGCGCCCAGCGCGAGCGGCACGCAACCGACTATGAGGGCACGAATGCCACTACGAACCATCTATGCGCTCCCACACGAAATGGCACGTTCAATGGCCGAAAAGGGGTTAAGGAAGCGTGTGGCAGGGCCGGATTGGCCCCGGCCGACAGGCACTGGTGCTTGACATAAGTAATACAGTGACCTATTTTGCTATCATGCTTAACATCCTTTCGCTGCTCGTCGGCCTTGTAGCCTTTGTCATCGCGCTGGTCGGGCTGGTGCCGCTATTCGGCTGGCTGAACTGGATCGCCTTGCCGATTGCCGTCATCGGCACCGCGCTTGGCCTGCTGTCAGACAGCAAAGCCGGGCGGAACCTGAACATCCTTGTGCTGATCTTCGGCGGTTTCCGCCTGTTCATCGGCGGCGGCTTCATTTGATCTGTTCGTAACGAAAAAGGGCCCGGCATTGGTGCCGAGCCCTTCGTCATCGAATGGGTAATCGATTAGCGGCAAACAACCCGGCCACGATCGACCGACTGGCCGAGCAACGCACCGGCAGTACCACCAAGCAGCGCGCCCAGCGTCCGCGAACCGCCGCCAGCGATCGAGTTACCGATCACGGCACCTGAGATACCGCCGATGATCAGACCGGTCGTGCCATCCGAACGACGGCAGTAAAAACGGTTGTCCCGGCCGCGATAGATGCGGTCGTTGCGCGTCAGGCGGCGCGGCTGATAATAGCTGCCATCGCGGTAATATTGATCAGCATAATAGGCACGCTGACCACGTGGCAGGCGGTTATAGTCATAGTTACGAAACTGGCGCCAATCGCGCTGGTTGCGGTTCTGGAACTGGCGCTGATCCTGCCGGGCATCCTGGCGGGCATCACGAACATCTTCCCGATATTCCTGGCGCGCGTCGCGGACGTCACGGCGTGAATCGGCATTGCGCAGGTCTTCGCGATATTCCTGACGGGCATCCCGCACGTCGCGGTTATATTCACGCTGAGTCTGCGCGGGCGTTTGAGCCGAGGCGGAAACGCCCGGGATCATGACGGCAGCGATGGCCGCCGCTATTACAGTATAACGCATGTGGTTATTCCTTCTTCCGGTGAACTGCTGATACAACGAACGCCCGATGCGCGAGTTGCGTGAACAGAAAATGACATTGTGTTCATGTCGTGGACAGCTCAGCCTGTGTCGAAGAGGCTGAAAGGCAAAAAAAAGGAGCACGGGCAGAGCCGCACTCCCTTTTCATTTGGTCAATCGCTCGAATATTAGCGGCAACGCTTCTTTGCGGTGATTGTGCGATCGATCGCCCGACCGGCAAAGGCACCGCCAACGCCGCCGGCAACCGTCCCGAGCAGACCGCCACCAACCGCGTTGCCAAGCACCGCACCGCCAACGCCACCGGCGATGAGGCCGGTCGTGCCGTCGGAACGGCGGCAATAGGTCTTGCCGTTACGCGTATAGACGCGCGGCTTGTAGCGCTTTTCCCGTGCTTCGGCCTGGGTCGGGAACGAGACCGTTGCCACGGGAACCACGAGCGAGACTGCGGTCAGTGCCATCAAAAACTTACGCATCGAATAAACTCCCTTTGTTGGTTGGCTTGTCGTGATCAATTGCTGCCGGGGTAACGCTTCGATGGTGAAACGAGTTTCATGAACTGAAAACAACAATCGGTTCATCTTCGCCATGTTGTGGGGTGGTTGCGCCAGATGGTGCAGAAACCATGCACGATATCCACGTTATCCACAGGGAATGATCGTCGAATCGGGCTTGGTGCGACTCGGGTTTGATGACAGCATCACGACTGTAAGCAGCGGGTCACAAAGCAGGAAACTGTAGAGAGATCAGCTTCTTAGGCCGGGATTTCGCGCAGGTGCCGCAAGGAAACCGTGAGAAAATCAGGCGGGGAGTCGATCGGCAGAGGCGGCGGGCACGCGCAAGCGGGCAACGTGCTGGAAGCCGGGCCGGCAACCGAATGTCTCGGGACGCTCGAAAGGGTGAAACGGGGCAGGATGCAAGCCGCCGGTGGGGTGCGGGTCCGCAAGGGCGCGTATCAAACCGACGGGGAGCAACCGAAAACGCAACGCCTGATGCCCCCCGCGGCACCGGCTGAGCATGCCGCCGAAACCAGAAGGCGCGGGGGAAACCGAAAGGAACCCCAAGCGGATCGAAGTCCGGCGACCGGGGGTCGGCAGCGATGCCGGCCCCCATTTTCGTTATGGGGCACCGCCCATGCCAATAGGGCAGTGGGGAGTGTCTTCGCGACCTGCCCGCGATCCGCTAAGTCATCTCGATGACCCCCAACATCCCCACTGCTACCACCGTCCTGCCCGCCATTGCCCCGTGGCTGGACGTCGTCGCGATTTCGCTGTTCGCCGCGACCGGAGCGCTGGCCGCGGCAAAGCGCGAGCAGACCATCGTCACCGCGTGCTTCTTCGCGCTCGTCACCGGGGTGGGCGGCGGCACAGTGCGCGATCTGCTGATCGGCGCGCCGGTATTCTGGGTGAGCGACAGCCGCGTTGCCGCCGCCTGCCTGATCGTCGCGATGCTGATCTGGATCACGCCGGTGCGCTGGTGGCAGGGCGCCGCGCTCGACTGGTTCGATGCTGTCGGGCTGGCCGCCTATGCGGTGTTCGGTGCGGCCAAGGCGCTCGATTACGGCATCCCCCTCGTCCCCGCCGCGCTGATGGGTGTGGTAACGGCGTGCGTCGGCGGCATCATCCGCGATGTGCTGGCGGGCGAACCGTCGATCATCATGCGGCCGGAGATTTACGTGAC
>CAZWAL010000120.1:0-8565 GCA_964631905.1 uncultured Stakelama sp. | reverse complement strand
CCAAGGAAAATCTGGTCGGTCGCGAAGGCGAAGGCTGGACGATCGGCAAGCGCCTGCTTCAGCATGAGCGCAGCAATCTTTCGGGCGGCGGCGCCAGTGCACGCCTGTTCGCGGGCAAGCCGATGGGTGCGCTCGCCAAGGAGTATCGCGGTGCCAACGACGATGGCAGCATGGCCGACAGCGATTTGCGGATGCGGATCGTGCGGCATGAGATGGACCAGCGCGCGTTCATGCTCACCCTGCGCCGCGCCGCGATGGAGGCGAAGTCGAACCAGGGCCCATCGGCAGCATCATCGATCATGAAGAATGTCGGGGCGCGCCTGACGCAGGACCGCGCCGAACTCGCGATTGAGATCATGGGCATGAATGGGCTTGGCTGGGAAGGCGAGGGCTTCAGCGAGGCAGAGCTCACGCAGACCCGCACCTGGCTTTGGGGCAAGGCCGTGTCGATCTATGGCGGCTCGACCGAAATCCAGAACAACGTGATCGCCAAGCGCATCCTCGGGATGCTCGATCACCAGTAACAACACTGTTTCCTGCTGGCGTTACCCCGGTGAAAACCGGGGTCTCATGCGGGGAGGCGGAGCATTGGCCCCACAAAGTCCCCGGCTTTCGTCGGGGTGACGATTGAACAGGCAAGAGAACCGATCATGGCTGCACTGAACGACGAACAAACGATGATCCGCGACATGGTGCGCGAATGGGCCGATAATGAATCGCCCGTTTCCGCGTTCCGCAAGATGCGCAACGCAGCGCCAGTCGAGGGATATGATAAAGCCGCCTGGGCGACGATGGCCGAAATGGGCCTGGCCGGGATCGTGATCCCCGAGGAATTCGGCGGCACTGCATTTGGCTATCTGTCGCTTGGCCTGGTGCTTGAGCAGCTGGGTCGCAATCTCGCCGCTTCACCCTTGGCGTCGACCGCAGCCGCAGCGACTGCGATCGTGATGGGCGGATCGGACGCGCAAAAGGCAAGCTGGCTGTCACGCATAGCGAGCGGGGAGGTCGTCGCCACCCTCGCGATCGATGAAGGGCCAGTGCATGATCTCACCAAGATCAAGACCGTGGTCGAAGGCGGCAAGCTGACGGGCACGAAGGAATTTGTCGCGGAAGGCGACAGCGCCGGGTTGTTCGTGGTCGCAGCAACCGACGGGCTGTATCTGGTCGCCGGGGATGCTGCTGGCGTTACCCGCGCCAACCGCAAGATGGCGGATTCGCGCAGCCATGCGCAGATCCGGTTTGACGGCGCGCCCGCCGAAAAAATCGAGGGCGTGACCGTGCAGGCAATCGTCGACCGGGCAACCGCCGCCGTTTGCGCCGAAATGCTCGGTCTTGCCGTGCAGGCGTTCGAGACAACCAATGACTATCTCAAGACGCGCGTCCAGTTCGGACAGCTGCTTTCGACGTTTCAGGCGCTGCAACACCGCATGGCCAAGCTCTTCACCGAAATCGAGCTGATGCGCTCGGCGGTCGAGGCAGCGCTCGAGGCGATCGATGCCGGGCGCAGCGACGTCGATCAGGCGGTGACGCTCGCCAAGGCCGTGGCCAGCGACACGCTGAAGCTGGTCAGTCGGGAAATGATCCAGCTCCACGGCGGGATCGGCATGACCGATGATTATGACGCCGGTTTCTACATCAAGCGCGCTGCCGTTCTTGAAGCGATGTGGGGCAATGCCGCCTATCACCGTGAGCGCTTTGCACGGCTCAACGGGTATTGATCCGTCGCTCGTCGTCGCGATGCGAGAAATGATGTTGAGGGCACGGCGGCCAACGTCACCGTGCCCGCAGTTTCGAAAAGACTGTTTTCGAAGGTCGGTTCTGCCCGCCGTAATATTGTTACGCCAGTATGACTTTTTAGCAACAGCAAGGCGAAAGGTGGCGTTCCGCAACCATTGTTTTGCTTGACGACCCCATCATGTCTCTGTCAATTCGAGATTACGGTACGGAATCCACAAGTGTTCCGGCCATGGTGGGAGAGAGAGATGCTGAAGACGAAGCTGTTGGCTGCGTGCGCCTGCTCGGTGCTTGCTATGGGACTTGCGATGCCGGCCGCGGCGCAAACCGCCCCGCAGGCTGTGTTGCCGCAGGATGATCAGGACGAAGCTTCGTCGCCCGACATCGTCGTTACCGGATCGCTGATCCGCGGCGCGCGCGAAGATGGCGCGATCCCGATCGACGTGATCGGCGCTGACGAACTGTCGCGCCAAGGTTCGCCATCGGGCCTCGATCTGCTCAAGAACCTGCCGACGTCGAATGGCATCATCGGTGATGCAAACCAGTTTGATGCGCGCGCGCAGGGGTCGGAAGGTGTGGCCAGTGTCAACCTGCGCGGCCTTGGCCCGCAGCGTACCCTGGTGCTGCTGAACGGCAAGCGTATCGTCAGTGCTGGCACGGGCGTTCCCGTCGTCGACATCAACCTGATTCCGCAAGGCTCGATCGGCCGCATCGAAATCCTGAAGGACGGCGCTGCCGCAACCTACGGGTCGGACGCGATTGCCGGCGTGGTCAACTTCATCACCCGCAGCGACCAGGAAGGTTTCCAGGCGCAAGGCGATTACCGCTATATCCGCGGCTCAAGCGGCGATTACACCGGTACGCTTAGCTACGGCCATACCGGCGACAATTTTCAGGTTTTCGCCTCGTTCGGCTACCAGCATCGTTCGGAATTGCGCACCACTGATCGCGACTTCACGGTGCAGCCCTATCAAAATAACCCGCAGGGCGGTTTTTCGGGGGGCGGCAGCCCGGGCAACTTCGATTTCAACGGTCCGCTGGTGGGCGGTAGCACGTTTTCGACCGATCTGGGCTGTACCGCTCTTGGCGGCTTCCGCAGCTTGCCGGGATCGACGACCGATCGTTGTTTCACTAATTTTGGTCAGTTCGATAATCTCGTTGAACCCGAAGACCGTTATCAGGCTTATGTCGAAGGCAAATTTGATCTTGCCAGCAATTTGAGTTTCAAGGTCACCGCGCTTTACGGGTCGTCCTCGACTCGGATCACGACTTCGCCGAGCTATCTGCCGACCCTGCCGCCATCGGGCAATGCGGCCAATGGATTCAACAACCTCGTTTCGGCGGCTGGTGCGCCGGTCAACGGGCTGAGCCCGCTGCTTCCGCCGAACCCGGCTGGCCTTGGTCTGTTTGTTATTCCGAGTTACGCGCCAGCGCAGCGTGATTATTGCGCCCTGTTCGGCGCGGCTGCGGGTTGTGCTCCCGGGCAGCCCATTACGGCGTTCCCAGTGCTGTTCCGTCCGTTCATGCTCGGCGGCAACCCGCTGTTCACGCAGCCGGGCAATGATCGCAATTCAGCGTTCAGCCAGCGTCAATCGCAGTCAGTGCGTTTTACCGCCGAGCTCGATTGGGAAATCAACAGCGACCTCAACCTCGATACCGGCTTCACCTTCTCGGAATATGAGCGTGGGATTGAAGGCACCGATACGTTTGGCGATCTGTTCCAGAACGCCCTTGCCGGTTTCGGTGGACCTAATTGCGCCTTTGCCACCACGGCTTCGCGCGCCGGGTTGAGCGCAGCACAGATTGCTGCTGTAGCAGGAACCAACGGTTGCACCTTCTTCAACCCGTTCTCAACGGCTATCGCGGGCAACCCCGTTACCGGGCAGACCAACCCTAACTTCGCTGGCACGCGTAACCCAGCCGGGTTCAACCTCGCGCCGGGTGCGGGCTTGGTCAACGATCTGGCCACGATTGACAATTTCTTCCGCGATACGCGCAGCGACACCACGACGCGGTTGTTCGTCGGTGATATCGTTCTGAGCGGACAGAGCGGCATCGAATTGCCCGGCGGCGCGCTGTCTTTCGCTATTGGTGGTCAGTACCGGAACAACAGCTTCCAGGTGCGCCAGTCGGCCGACAACAATCTGGCGGTCAATCCGTGCCCCGGCACGCCGCTCAATCCGGCGGCGACCTGCAACCCGCAAACCGGCGCGCTCGGCTTTTTGGGTACTAACTTCAACCGCCGCGCAAACTCGGATGTTTACGCCGTGTTCGGCGAATTGCAGGCACCCATTACCGACACGTTGAACCTGCAATTTTCAGCACGGTTTGAAAATTATGGTGGTGCGGTCGGGTCGACCTTCAATCCGCAGGGGCGTGCGCGCTGGCAGGTTACGCCTTGGCTGGCCATTCGTGGTGGTGCGGGCACCACCTTCCGTGGTCCGCCGGCCGAAAGCCAGATTGGCCAGGTGACGTCGCTGCAGGTGATTGGCACATCGTTCCGCGCCATCGACATTCGCGGCAATCCCAACCTCGATCCTGAAACCGCGCTCACCTATGGCGGTGGCATCGTCGTGAACGCGGGGCCATTCAGCGGCAGTGTCGATTATTTCCGCTATGATCTGAATGGTCCGCAGGAAGCAGAGCCAGTGGCGGGCATTGTCAGCGCGTTGTTCGGCGCGACCGGCGTGGCCAATTGTAACAACCCCGCCTTTGCGGCGCTTCAATCGCGCTTCACCTTCACCGGCGCGGGTTGCGGTATCGGCAACGTTCAACGCCTGACCACGAACATCATCAACAGTGCCGACGTCAGCACATCAGGCATCGATTTCCAGGGCCAGGTGAAGTTCGATGTCAGCACCGCCAAGGTACTGCTTGGCGTCAACGGCACCTATGTCATCAACTACAAGACCCGGGACATCACGGTCGAAGGCGTGGTGGTCCAGCCAACATTTGACGGCGTCGGCCAGCTCAACTTCCAGACGAGCGCCTATCCGCTGCCGCAGATCAAGGGCAACGTGTTCCTTCAGGCTGATCTGGGAATCCACAATGTCCGCCTCCAGTATAACTATATCGATGGTTATACCGATCAGCGTGGTGCTGCGATTTTCGGACCGAATACGGGTGCGCTCGCTGGCGCATCGGTAACGGGCGGGAAGAACATTGGTGCGTTCGACACACTGGATTTCACCTACCGCGTCAACCTGCCAACCAACACCGTGATCACGCTGTCGGCGCAGAACATCCTGAACAAGCAGCCACCGTTTGCGCGGCTCGACTTCAACTATGATCCGTTCACGGCATCGCCGCTCGGCTTCAACGCAAGGTTCGGCATCACGCAGCGTTTCTGATGATGACAAAGCGATCCTGATCCAGCCCGCCGCCCGGTATGTCCGGGCGGCGGGTTTTTTGTTCCCCCAGCGTAAGATCGGTCTTCATGGCAAGCTCCAGCCTTCCCGGCACCCCCTTTGAAACTGCCGATGAAAAGGCGCTTCGTCGCCGCGGCTGGACGCTGTTTCTGCTGACCGTTGTCTACTTCTTCAGCTTCATGGATCGCTACATCCTGTCGATCCTGCTGGAGCTGATCAAAGCCGATCTGAAGTTAAGCGATACGCAGCTCGGCCTGCTCTCGGGCTTTGCCTTCGCCTTGTTCTACGCAACGCTCGGGGTTCCTGTTGCCTGGCTCGCGGATCGCAAAAGCAGGCGTGACATTATCGCCATTTCGCTCGCGCTGTGGAGCGCGATGACCGCACTGTGCGGCACCGCGCAGAACTTCGTCCAGTTGCTCATCTACCGCATCGGCGTTGGCGTCGGCGAAGCGGGATCGAGCCCGCCGAGCCATTCGATTATCGCTGATCTCTATCCACCCGATAAGCGCGCTGGCGCGATGGGCATCTATGCCACCGGTGTCGTGCTCGGCGGCGGGTTCGGGACGATCATCGGCGGGGTAATCGCCAGTGCCTATGGCTGGCGCTGGGCGATGGCCGCGGTCGGGCTGCCGGGCATTATCTTGGCGATCATCGTCCGGGTATGGATGGTCGAACCGCGCCGAGGCTTGTCGGATGCCGCACCGACGGCGGCGGAGGCAGCTGCCAAGCCGAGCGCCATGCCTTCGCTCGCCGACGGTCTTAAAACGCTGGCGGCCTGTGCGCCCGCGATCCATCTGATCATGGCCGTCACGATCACGTCACTGGTCGGCTATGCCACCGCCAATTTCGGACCTTCCTTCCTGCAGCGTTCCTATGGGATGACGGTGCTGCAGGTATCGTTGATCTATGCCCCGCTCGTCGCGATCACGGGGGCATTTGGCGGCATCATCGGCGGCAAGATCGCCGATCGGCTCGGGCGGCGTCACGGCCTGTATATTCAGGCATGGTTCGTGGCGGCACTGAAACTGGCGGCGTTGCCGTTCACGGTTGCCTTCTACCTCGTCTATGATCTCCCAACCGGTTTTGTGGCGGTGATCATTTCCTATCTGCTCGCCTCCAGCTATCTCGGCCCCAGTTTTGCGCTGATCCAGGGATTGGCACCCACGCGGATGCGCGCGGTGTGGGCGGCGATTACGTTGCTGGTGATCAACCTGATCGGGCTGGGCCTGGGGCCGAGCATTACAGGTCTGCTCAGCGATCTGTACAAGCCAACCTTCGGCACTGAATCGCTCCGTTACGCCTTGGTCAGCGCGAGCCTGCTCACCCCCTGGGCAATCTTCCATTATTGGCGGGCGGGCGTGCTGCTGAAACGGATGCAGACGGCTTAAATCGCCAGCACCCGATCGTCGAACAGGCCGAACATCAACGTCGACGCATAATAGGCGATCGCACGATCGCGCGGCATCGTGCTCGCCCATTTTCGCATATCGAATGCGGCGTTCTGCAGCGCCATCAGCGCCTGTGCAGCGATCAGCGGGTCGATCGGCCGGATTGATCCTTCGCCAATGCCGTCGTTCATCATCCCGGCATAGCGCCGCGCGATTCGGTTCGATCGCGCGACCATTGCGCTGCGCACTGATCGCGGCAGGCCCGAAAGCGCCGTGGTACGCATCAACGGCCCGCGCTCGGAAAACTGGATGTCGAGCAGGGTTGCGATCGTGCTCGACAATTGCTGCCAGTAACTGCCGGGCACCTCTTCCGACAATCGCTGCGCGTTGGCGATCGTATCGAGGCTGCGTCGGTAACAAGCGATCACCAGATCGTCCTTGGCATCGAGATGGTGGTAAAAGCTGCCTTTCGTCACGTTCAACTGCGATGCGATTTTTTGCACCGAAGCGCCGCGATAGCCGAGTTCGTTGATCAGCCGGGTGGCGGCGAGCAGAAACGCCTCGCGCCCGCTTTCGCCTTCGTCATGGTCTAACTCGATGCGAGACGGTGCCCAGCGCGCATTATCGGGCGCGATCCCGTGTGCAAACACCGCCATCAGCCGCGCTTCGACGCGGGCGAATTGATCGGGATCATAGCGTACCAGCCAGACGGGCAGCCAGAAGGTGTTTTCCAGCAGCACGTGCGCCCGCGCGCCATAGAGATCGGTATGGGCGCGTGTCTCGCCCGGGCCCCAGAGCGCGCGCGTGCGGCGGAACACATCGCGCCACCCCGCCATCAGCCGCCCGCGCACCGGTTCTTCCATTGCCCGCAAATCGGAAAGCACCGCGAACGAGGTTGCCTCGCCGCGTTGAATCCGCGCCAGCCGATCCATGTTGAGCGACAAATATCGGGCGACCCGCTGCTCCGGCGTTGGCAGCGTCATGGCATCCGCCAGCATCGCCTGCAGCTGGTCGAGCGTATATTCGAAGCAAGCAGCCGCAAGATCTTCCTTGCGCTTGAAATAATAGGTGACGCTGGTGGTGTTCAGGCCGACGCGCTGGGCGACATCGGCAAATGTCATGCCTTTGGCGCTTTGTTCGTTGATCGCTTGAGCCGCGGCCGCCAGGATCGCATCACGCTTGGCGCGAAAGCGTTTGGTGCTTCCGTCTGCATTGTCCTGAACTGTCGCCCCAGCCTCCATCACACGAGCTTAACAGCATCTTTTCGAAGAAACAGTCCTTTTTGTGACAGCGCGAAACCTACCGCTTAGAAGCAAGAAAAGCTGTAAATCGCCCTCCACAGCGGCTTTACCGAAAACGCGGTACGGTCTAAGCCACGATCGACAGAGCAGTTGGAGAGAGTGGCATGGATTTCACCCTGAGCGAGCGCGAGACCTATTTCCGAGACCGGGTGAAGGGCTTTATCGATCAGCACATCCGGCCGCGCGATCATATCTATGAGCAGCAGGCGCATGAGGGCGAACGCTGGAAGGTCATTCCCGTTATCGAAGAGATGAAGGTGAAGACCAAGGAAGCCGGGCTGTGGAATTTCTTTATGCCCCCGCATTCGGGCCAGCAGCATGTTGATGACAGTTTCGAATTCGAAGGCACCCAGCTGACCAACCTCGAATATGCGCTGTGCGCCGAGGAGATGGGCAAGATCGGCTGGGCGAGCGAGTGCTTCAACTGCTCCGCGCCCGATACCGGCAATATGGAAGTGCTTCACCGGTACGGCACCCGCGAGCAGAAGGAACAGTGGCTCAAGCCGCTGATGCACGGCGAGATCCGATCGGCCTTCCTGATGACTGAGCCTGCGGTCGCCTCATCCGACGCGACTAACATCGAAACCAGCATGGTTCGTGACGGCGATCATTATGTCATCAACGGTGTGAAGTGGTGGTCGTCGGGCGTCGGCGATCCGCGCTGCAAGATCGCGATCGTGATGGGCAAGACCGACTTCGGCGCCGCGCGCCACCAGCAGCAGTCGCAGATTCTGGTTCCGCTCGACACGCCCGGCATCAAGATCGAAAAGATGC